>CACZPB010000108.1 GCA_902782905.1 uncultured bacterium | reverse complement strand
CACTGGCTCTGCAGTTGTTGTAGTTGCTCTGTAGCAGTAATGGCGATTCTTCGCTTCTTGAATTGTTATCGGGCTCAGAATGACGGGAAAAGAAAATTGCGTACTATTTTGAACGTAATGAAACTAGTTTTTTCTTCCACTCCCTCCCCCTTACATTTACCCCCCCCACGCCATACTTGTAGTTTTTTACACCAAGCCAAATATATTTACCCCTTTGACTTTTGGTTTGAAATCATTAATCATCCAAATGGATGAACCTTAAAAACAGATTACACGTCATAATACATGTGTAAGAGAATATATTATGCCCTTTAGATACAGATTACAAAAAGTTTTGGATTTTCGTATCAGAAAGAAAGAAGCGCAGCTTCTTGTAGTTCAAAAAGCTATGCAGGAAGTTTATGCGGCAGAAGAGCGGATACGCCAAAACGAAGCAGAAATACAAGAAACTATCAAAAATAAAAAGAGTGCAGATTTCAGAATGATGGAATACTATGACAACTATCTTCATCACCTCTGGGACAAAGCAGAAGCGCTTGAGCAGGAAAGACAAAGGCTTCAAGCGATATTAGAAGAAGAACAGCGAAAGCTTGTAAAATGCGAGCAAGAAGTTAAAGTAGTTGAAAAACATAAGGAAAAACAAAAAGATGCGTATCTTGAAGAAGAAAAAGCAGCCGAGCTCAAACAATTCTCAGAAATAGGTGTACAGCGTTTTTTTATTCATTCAAGAGAAACGGAAGAAGAAAGACAGTTGGAAGAAGAACTTAAAATGTTAGAGGCCCAAGAGGCAGAAAGATAGCTTATGAATATAGAAGTGTCAAAAAATATTACTCAAACAACTCAATCCAAACCGAGCCAACGAGCTCAAAAAACTGAAGGTAACGTAAAGTTTTCAGATGAGTTGAAAACTACTGCTTCAAAAGAAGCTGACGAAAAAAATAGCGAAAAAACTGCTTCTTCTAAAAAAGCAGAGACTGAGCAGATGTCAAAACAGGAGCAGACAGACGGGGCTGATAAGGCAGAACAAAATAAAGCCGAGTCAAATAAAGCCGAGTCAAACAAAGCTGAGTCAAACAAAGCTGAGCAAACAAATGAAGAAGTTTCTAAAGACAAAAACGCTGATGACAAGGGTGAGGTTAATGGTGCAATAAACGGTTTGGAGGGCGCTTTAGAAGAAATTAATAAGCTCAACCGAACGGATGAAAAGGGGTTGAATGCGTTAAAGCTAAGCGGTTTCTCTGACGATAAAGATAACAAAGAGGACTTTGCCTTGATAGACAACAATATGAATATACAGGAGCCAAAAGATAAGATTAACCTTCAAATGGGCGGAAATACAAATTTCACGGGTGACGGTCAGCCGTTTGCCGAATTTGTAAATCCAAAAGGGGTAAATGGTGAGCTCAAGGCTTCAGCTAAAGATTTGGCCGAAGAAAAAGCTATTCTTTCAACAATGGAAGAAAATGTTGCCATTGCAAATAAGAATATGGCAATGAGTAAAACAAAAACGGTTTCAGACGAGCATGGAATTAAGAAGGTTGACAAGAATACTAACGTTACCGTTGATACGATAGTTAATTTTGATACTGTTGTCATGGACAAGTCAGATGTGGACTTTTTCCTTAAACTAACCGAGAACGGTGTTGTTGATATGAAAGATGTTCAAGGGGCGCAAAAATCCTCCGCAGTATCAAAAACATTGGCGGATTTGCTTGCAAAATCAATGAATGAAAACAAACCTGTAAGAATAGATTTTGACAATAACATTTCTGTCATTATAAAGATATCAAGGGAAGGAAAAATCTCCGCAGATTTTCTCCCGAGCTCGCAGGTTGCAGAAGCATATTTGAAAGAAAACTTACCTCTTTTAAAACAAAGATTTGACGAGCAGAATATTGAATATGACGAATTAAACCAGAGAAAACAAAAACAAGATAACCAAGACGACAGAAAGAAGGGCCGCAAAGATGAATGATTTGTACACAACTGCGATTAACACCCAAAAAGCAACAACGCAATGGATGGATTTTCTTGCAGAAAACCTGACAAACGTTTACACTCCGGGGTTTAGAGAGAACAAAATAACTTTTAAAACCTTTTTAGGCGGTGCTGTAGTTGACAATAACGTTAAGAATCAGGGTCAGGGAAAATCAATTCCCGGAACTTCAAACGAGAACCTGTTTTTTGAAGGAAGCGGCTTCTTTATGCTCCGCTCTCCGGAAGGAAATGTGGGATACACTCGTTTAGGCGAATTTACCTTTGACTCGGAAGGCGTATACAGAGCTGCAAACGGTGCAACTGTCCAAGGCTATATCCTAAATGACAAGGGTGAAATTATGTCCGGCACAAAATCAATAAGTGCTGATTTGTATGAAGAAACTGCGCTAAAAGGCGGTGCACTAAGCATTCCTACTACAAATATTAAACTCTGGATTGACCCGAATAACGGAAAATTTTTGGGAAAATATGACGAATATGAAATTAAAAAAGACGGTACAATATACGGAAAAGCAGATGGCGGAAACCGTTCAGTACCTTTATACAAAATAGCTACAGCAAACTTCCATAATCCAAACGGGCTGTATGAAGTTAAAGATGGCTTGTTTGTAGAGACTCCGGAGTCAGGCAAACCTGTTGTCGGCAGAGGCGAAATTCGCTCAGGACTTTTAGAACAAGCGAATACAGACTTTAAAGCTAATATGGCAAACTATCAACAAGCAAAGGTTCAAATGGAACTTGTAAACGCCCTGATTAAATCCAACAAAGACTTGCTCCAATCAGCAATGGAGATGGCAACGCAATAATGCAGTTGAGTGAGTAAGACGAAATTGCTGCTATGACGGTAAGTTTAGAAGCCGGCACGCAGACAGTTGCTCACAGGCAAAAATTTAATAGTTAAACTCCGTTTTATAAAGGAATTAGAGGAATCTTTAATTCCTTTTTATTTGTGCCTGTTTAAGCCTGATGTATCAGCGCCGGTAAATGCTCTTAAACTTAGAGTTCGATTTTTCCCCATACGCCGATACAGTTGTTAACCTTGTCTTTATAATTCCAGTTTGCGTATCCGCCTAATTCCACATTGTTATTAGGATGCCAATTTACGCTCATAGAGCTGCTGTATTTGTCTGTAGAAGCGCCGAATGATATTTTATTAAGTTTGTTATAATGAGAAAAAGTCGCACCGTAGTTTTCTCTTTGTTGAAAAACGGAAATGCATGTATTTGCCAGAGGATTTTCAGTATAATATTCAAGCTCATTCCTGTTGTTTCGATTATTATGAAGCAGGCTGATTTCCGATACTGATTTTTCATTATTTTGTACTTCGTACTTAACACCTGCGTGTTCACCTAAGACAAATGTCAAATCTTTATCCGGAGCTAACTTTTTTGTCGCTACTCCGTCCCAGTCTTTTATTCCGTATGATAAATCTGAAATGAAATCAACTGGTTTTTTTAAAAACGGTTTTCTGTCTTTGTCTTCTTTTGCACCAACATTATAAAGAGTCGTGGGGTTGTCCGGTTCCAAATACTTGACGACACTTTGCGGCGGCATCAATGTTTGCGCCGGATTGGGGGCTTTTGGTTTGCCTTTTGTCCAATCTTCAAATTGTTTTCCAACGTCATTTCCCCATCTTTCAAGACCTTTTAAAGTAGTATACACATAAGGAATGTGAAAAATTTTGTCGTCGACATCGTGTTTGTCGCACAAACGCACAAAAAGATTAAAATTTTCTGAATTTCCGCCCATGTGTACTCTCCTATATATATAAAATATATATAAGATAAATAATTGCCTTTTTGTTACAAAAATTAATATAAATAGTTGATGTTTTTAAAGTTTTGTTAAAGATTTCTTAAATTTTGACGACAAAAATATTGACTTCGGAAAAATAATTATTAAATAAACCATAGCGAGGTTTAACTTATATGGCAGGAATAGTAAATTTATTAACAAGAGTATTGACATCTTCCCCGATGGCTCAATCTACAGCTGTTACAAGAACAAGGAATTCATCAAACCCTTTTGGTACAGGAAGTGTCGGTAATCCTTTTGTCTCTAACAGAGACAAAAATCCGTTTGCTTCCTACGGACAAAACAGACCGGTAGCAGGCGGGTATTTTGCAGGATATTACAACAATCAGCCCAATATTGTCGGCAGAAGATTGTTTATAGAAGTTTAGACATCAAAAATATACATTTATTTACGATTTATCCCACTATGTAAAGTCATGCTAAGTTTAGTATGGCTTTTTGTTATATTAATGCTTTATGTGTTAAAATATGCTTATGGAGAAAATAAAACAAAAACTAAAAAATATATATGAAAAATTTATGAGCCTTGATAAGCGAAAAAGGTCTTATATAATTGCGATTTCGGTTTTTGTTTTTGTTATGGCGTGGGCGTTTATATCCGCAGGTGTCATAACTTCAAACTTTAATCGTTCACAAATAAAAGGCAAAGAGGACGAGCAGAAGGTTGACGCGATAGGTGTAATCATCACCGAAACAAAAGAAGGTAAAAAATACTTTGAAATATACGGTGAGACAGGACATTACAGTAATGACCACAGTATCGCGACTTTGTATAACGTAATAGGAAACTTTTACTCTGATGGTGAAGTAGCTATGAGTTTTCAGTCTTCTAAGGGTACTTATGATGAAAATACAGGTGTTATAACATTGTATGAAAACACTTATATCGTGCTCAAAGACGGAGTTTCGCTCAAAACAAACAAGCTTGTTTGGTCCGGCTCAGACAAAGAAACAATCGTTGAAGGAAATGTTGTTATCAAAAAATCGAATGATATGGTATCCACAGCCGAAAGAGGTGTGATTGGAGCAAATTATGAACACTTCAAAATTATCGGAAAAACAAAGACTCAAATTTTCGGCAAGGATAAGGAAAACTAAAAAGAAAGGTTAAGAATGAAAAAGTTTTTAATTATTATATTATTACTAATGCTAGCAGGTGTCGGCGTTATCGCTTCTGATATGGTTATAGAATCAAAAACTCAGACTTTTTCAGATACCGAAAGAAAAATAAAACTCGACGGTAATGTAAAGGTCAAGATTGACAACCTTACAGTTGAGAGTGATACGGCGGATGTTTCAATAAGAAGAAACAACAAGCTTGATACAGCTACTTTTTATAACAAACCTTACGCTTTGGAGATTAACGGAAATAAAAAACGAGAAGTTAAGGCGAACATTTTGCAGGTTTCACTTATTAATAAAATCGTAAGAGCGGAAGGTGAGGCGCAGTCTGTTATAACAGAAGGTGTTACGCCGATTGTTGTCATAAATGCAGACGTTCAGGAGTATGATACAAACAGTAATGTCATGGTTGCAACAGGTGCTGTAACAATGAAGTACAAAGATATTGATACATATTCTGACAAAGCAGTTATTGTAACTGATGGCAGCGGGGCTTTGAAGAAAATAGATTTGTTCGGTAATGCCAGAGTAAAACAAGAACAAAACGAGTCAGAAGGGCATCATTTTGTTTATAACCCAATAACTGAAGAAATGAGCGTTGAAGGTAATACAAAAACAATAGCCATTTCGGATGAAGGTAAAAAACTTACAATCCACTCAGACTATCAGCACTATAGCAAACTTCAAAATTCTTATGTCGGAAGCGGACACGTTAAAATCTGGTATGATGATTATTACGCACAAGGACCAAAAGTTTCGGTTTTCCCTGATAAAAAGACAAATAAACCAAACGAAGTTTACTTTATCGGCAGATCAAAAATTATTCAACAAGAAAAAGATATCATAGCTGATAAAATTAAGATGACCATGAGCCCGAAGGATTTTAAAGCAGAGGGTAATGTTAAAACGATAATACATAATATTGATACAAAGGAAAATGATTTATAATGTCAGAAAAAATAGATAAGGCAATGAGCCTTTTTGCGGAAAAAAAATATAAAGAAGCAATTGATGCATTCAGCTCCGTATTAGAAACAGAACCTGATAATGCTGATGTGTACAATAACATGGGCGTAGCTTATTCCTGTGAAGGTGATTTTGAACACGCTGAAAAATGTTATGTGAGAGCAATAGAACTTGATCCGGAACTGGCTCAGGCATATATAAACCTCTCCGACCTTTATTATAAAGCAGGTGATTTGGCATCCGCAGTCGGAACGCTGCAAAGAGGAAGCTATGAACTTCAGGATAACTTGGCAATTGCACATTTGCTTGCAAGAGTCTATATAGAAGACCAAAGATGGGATGATGCGATAGTAGAACTGGAACGAGTTCTGGACGGTGAACCCGAAAATTATGATGCATATTATGATTTGGGACACGTATATTTTGAACTCGGTGATTATGAGAGCGCAATTGACAACTTCGAAAATGTTATAGCCTATGAACAAAATCAAAATAACGAACTTCTGTATTATGCGCTGGCTCAAGCTTATGAAGCTAATAACCAAATAGATAAAGCAATATCAAATTACTTGAAGGCAATTGCCGTAAATGACAAATTTTTGCTTGCATACAAAAAAGTCGGGATTCTTTTCCTTGCAAGAGAAGATTTTGACGACGCTATAGAGTATTTTGAAAATTATCTTGAGTTTGATATTCCGGATGAAGAAAAAGACAGTGTCCAGAAACTCATCGATAGAGTGAAAGCCAAAATTTAGTTAAGTTATAGTACAGAATATGTATTTTGATTTATAAACAGGGATAGGGATATCTTCTTTTTCTGAAGAAAAAGAAGCAAAAAGACTTTTCATACATTGTCGGCTCGCATTCCATAAAACTACAAGATTGAATTATGACTACTGGCGAGCCTCATTCGTGTCTGCTACTGGCGGATTTGTATAAGTTTTAATATGTTCAAGGTCTGATAGGGCGCGCGGGGGATTTTCCCCCGCGCGCCACTTTAAATCTTTGTCATTTTATAACTTATATCAACCCTCTTGTAATTATTACATTAAAATACATATTTTGATGTATAAAACTCGGTCTAAAACAATCTTTTATTATTCGTGATACAATTTTTTTATGAATACAAAGTATTGGGTTGCATTTTCTTCAATAGAGCAATTGGATTCTGTTTTTATACAGAG
Organism: uncultured bacterium; assembly: GCA_902782905.1. Taxonomy (GTDB): domain Bacteria; phylum Cyanobacteriota; class Vampirovibrionia; order Gastranaerophilales; family Gastranaerophilaceae; genus CAG-196. Next base: position 2,750 of record CACZPB010000108.1, on the reverse strand, counting down.
GCTTTATAATTATTTTGGTGACATTGAGCGTGCTTTTAATGTATCAGAGCGTGAGTTGGAGCAAATTGAGGGTTTGAGCATTAAAAAAGCAGAAGAATTTTTACGCTTGAGAGACAAGGTTAATCCTGACAAAGTTTTTGAGGAAGTTGAAAGGCGCGGGATAAATGTCATTACGTTTGATGACAGCAGGTATCCTTATATGCTTTCTCAAATCTACAATCCGCCAATGGTTTTGTATTACAAGGGTGATATATTCGAATGTAACCTTGAAAGAGCTGTTGCGTTTGTCGGTTCAAGAAGGGCAAGTACCAACGGTAAAGATAGCGTGCGGGGTATTATATCTGACTTGAAAAATACTGATATATGTATTGTTTCAGGTCTTGCGGAAGGTATTGATGCTGTTTCACATAGAAGTGCAATAGAGAATAATTTAAAAACTATAGGTGTGATTGCAAGCGGGTTTGATTTTAGCTATCCTGCATCTAATAAAGATTTGTATGAAAAACTGGAGCACGGCGCAGGAGCTGTTGTAACGGAGTACTACCCGACATTTGAGCCTATAAAATTCAGATTTCCTCAAAGAAACAGGATTGTGACGGGATTATCTTACGGAACTGTTGTCGGAGAAGCTGCGATAAAGAGCGGAGCTTTGATATCTGCGAACTTAACTTTAGAGCAAGGCAGAGAACTTATGTGTATCCCAGGGGCTATAAATAACAAGAATACGGAAGGAATTTATAAACTCCTAAAAAACGGTGCTACGATGGTCACATCGGGAGAAGATATTTTGAATACGTTAGGCTGGGAAGTAAAGCTTCACCCCTCACCCCTAACCCCTCTCCCACAAGGGGCGAGGGGTACAAATGCTCCACCTCTTGAATATTCATCACTGTTGGATTTAATATCAATTGAGCCGAGAGGATTTGATGAAATTCAAACTATTACGGGCATGGAAACAGAGGAACTTTTGACAACTCTTACCATTATGGAAGTCGAGGGTCTTATTGAGCATACAGAAGGCGACAGGTATAAAAAAGCGTAATAAATTATGTGTAAATATTAGCAGTAGCGTGTATTTTAATGCAAAAACATAATATACGGATTTTTTGTGTTAAATTTAACAACTCTTTGACAATTCATGGGTTTATAGGATAATGAGTTTATGGCAGAGGCAGTTACGGTAGAAAAACAAACAAAATCAAAAAGGGAGAAGGTTCTTGTCATAGTCGAGTCTCCGGCAAAATCTAAGACTATCAAAAAGATTTTGGGTGACGGGTATCAGATTGAGGCAAGTTTCGGACATGTCAGGAATTTACCTGACAATGTTTTGGGCTTTGATGTTCATAACGACTTCAAGCCTACTTATGTAATAATCCCTGAGAAGAAAAAAGTTGTAACTAAACTCAGCGAGCTTGCAAAGCGCTCTGACAGAGTCCTTTTGGCATCAGACCCTGACCGTGAAGGAGAGGCGATTGCGTGGCACGTTAGGGAACTTTTGCCTGTCGGGGATGATAAAGTTCAGAGGATTGAGTTTAACGAAATTACTCCAAAGGCAGTAAAATATGCTGTTGCGCACTCCCGCGAGATTGATATGGACAAAGTTCGCGCTCAGCAAACAAGGCAGATTTTAGATAAGCTTGTAGGTTACAAACTTTCTCCTGTTCTATGGAAACAGCTCGGAAATTATCACCTCTCAGCAGGTCGTGTACAGTCTGTAGCTCTTAGAATGATTTGCGAAAGAGAAGAGGAAATTGAGGCATTTGTTCCTAAGGAATATTGGTCTGTTCATACGATTATGGACAAAGGGGGTAAATGTTTTGAAGCAGAGGTTAATAAATACAAGGGCAAGAAGTTTGATATAAATAATGAGGAAGAAGCGAATAAGATAAAGGAATTTCTTCTGAGTCCCGAAACTGAATTTACGGTAGCCAAGGTTACGAAAAAAGAAACAAAACGCAAGCCTACAGCACCTTTTATCACTTCAACCCTTCAAAGAGCTGCGAGTACAAAGCTTGGTTTTGGTGTTCAAAAGACAATGCAGGTTGCGCAAAAACTTTATGAAGGTATGGAAATTGACGGCACTCCTGTAGGTTTGATTACCTATATGAGAACTGATAGTGTCAGAATCTCCGATGATGCGCATGCTGCTGCAAAAGATTTTATTCTAAATAACTACGGAAAAGAATACTACCCTGAAAAAACAAATATTTATGTAAAAGGGAAACAAAACGTACAAGACGCGCACGAAGCTATCAGACCTTCGTACCCCGAGCGCACGCCTGAAAGCTTAAAGCAGTATTTACCCCCTGACCAGTATAAGCTTTATAAGTTAATTTGGGATAAATTTATGTCATCTCAAATGGCACCTGCAACAGTTGCGAATAAGACTATAGATATAAAAGCAGGGGATTACAATTTAAAAGCAGGTACAAGCAAGGTTACGTTTGACGGATTTTTGAAGCTTTATAATGATAGTGAGGAAGAAGAGGAAAATGCTGAGGCAAAGATTCCTGACCTCAATGAAGGTGACAAGGTTAAGTGCAAAGAGGTTAATCCGAAACAGCACTTCACGCAGCCGCCTCCGAGGTATAACGAAGCATCACTTGTAAAGGCGCTTGAAGAACACGGAATCGGCAGACCGTCAACTTACGCTACGATTATTACTGTTATTCAAACCCGTAAGTATGTAGAAAAGAAAGACAAGGCTCTTGTTCCGACACTTCTAGGCAGAACAGTCTGCAAGCAGCTTG
>CACZPB010000107.1 GCA_902782905.1 uncultured bacterium | reverse complement strand
GTAAACTTCATCACAAGCTAAATCATCCCAATTTGTTCCGCCTGCCGCCATATAGTGGTTAAAAAGCGTTACCCCCTGAGAGAGTGCAGTTTTTGTCATTATATTTATGTGTTCATCTCCGAGCGCATCTCTTATGTGCTTATAGCCCATGCCGTCCCACTTGTCAAACCATCCTGACTGCATCTCGGCAATAAATGGCGGAGAATCTTCTTTTGCGCATCTAAAAATGTCTTCTACGTTATCCAATGTGTCAAAGCAGAAATTATCCTGTCTCCAGTTTTGGTTGGGATTAATGTATGGGTACAAATCAAGCGCATAAATGTCTACGCAATTTGCCCAGAGTCCTGCAAAATAAGCGTCATTGTGGAAAATAGGGCAGGTTATTCCTCTTTCCCTAGCCATTTTGTAGAGCTCTTTCATATAATCTTCTTCCATGGAATCTGTTGCATATTCGTTTTCTATTTGGAACAAGATTACATTATCAAATTCCGCAATAATTGGTATTATGTGATCGTACCACTCTTTTATGTATTCCATGTATTTGGGGGAATACCTATACTCTGTTCCTATGCGGTTTCTCGGAATAACATCCTCTTTTTTTAAAAGCCAGAACGGAAGTCCGCCTGCGTTAACTTCTGCGTTAATAAAAGGCCCCGGACGAGCTATAACATAAAGCCCTGCCTTTTTAGCTTCGTCTAAAACCTTTCTTACATCTTTTATGCCCGAAAAATCATAAACACCTTCCTTCGGGCTGTGATAATTCCAATTGAAGTACAAATCGACAGTATTGTATCCGCCGGCTTTCATCTTCAAAAATCTGTCGCGCGCCATTTCAGCTCCGGGGGTTCTGAAATAATGAAATGCACCGCTTTTGATAACCACACGCTTGCCGTCAATGATTAAAGAATACTTATCATATAAAACTTCCATACCTTTATTGTACAGATATTTTTAATTCGGTCAAATGTTTTATTACCCAAATTCAATTGGTTATAAATAACCAAGCTCATTCTCTCTAAATTGCTGCAAATGTTGAGCGCAAAGACCGATTAAAAAAATAACGTTTATTCTTCAAAACCTCAGACGACCTTTTGTGCAAAAGGCGGATTAGATTATAAAATAATAATTTTAGGGGGGCTATAAGAAATATTAAGGCTTTAAACGGCGCTGTAACTTCATATATACTCCATCTTTCAGTTCTCGATTATCGGTTTGTGCAGCTCGATACAACTTATAATCTATTATTTTATATTCTTTTAGCAATACTCCTTTGAGCGCTGCTTTTGATTTCAAATCATATCTTGTTGCCAGAATGTGTATTATGCCGTCCGGAATTTGATTTATGAGACGCATATCCCCTATCTTCCAACTTTTCCCTTTTTTATATTGACGAGTTTTAGGATTAAGATATATCGGAGTGGTTTCTATATTCGAAAACTTTGCGTAGTATGAAATTGAGTGTGAAGATGGAAGAATAATTATAACATCTCCCTCTTTGTAGTTTTCACGAAAATAATTCCATACGTGTTTTGAGTATTCGCATTTTTTTAGTATGCAGTTTTTGTTAGGTGCAGTCAAGGAACATGCAGAAATAATAATAAATGCAATAGTATATAATAGTTTTCTATATTTTATAAAAATTTTCAACTTAATAATTTTAAATAAGTATAAATATATGATTATACTAAAAGGAACTAAAAATAAAATCAGTCTTTCAACGATTCCGCAATGATAAAAAACGGTAAATATTGTGCAAATAATGAATGGAGTTATAATTAATACAGATAACAATTTATTTTTATATATAAGTACGCTTGATGAAAGAATAAGAATAAGCGTCAGTATATTTTTGCCCCAATTGTTGTATACACGAAAAGCTTGTTCAACGAACAAAACTAAAGCAGAGTATAAGTTAGCAGCATGACCGTTATTTAAAAAGAAGGTTTTTTTATACGCATAGTTTACAAAATAAATATTGTAAAGATAGTAGTACGAATATAATGCGTACACTATCATTATAAATGCTAAACCGACAAAAAGAAAATTTTTACGTTCTTGTTTTATATTCTTGAGTACGAGGTATATAAAAACTCCCGGAAAAATAAAGCATGATGAGTAAGAAAAGAATGGTGCTAATGCTATTAAAATAAAAAAGAAAAGGTTTATGTAATTATTGCCGTTTTTTAAATCGATTTTTAAAGTCAATATAATTACTAAAATAGCAACCAATGCCTCTAAAGAATATTGTTTATATATTGCAGAATAAGAAATTAAACCGGGATTAATTGCAATAAAAAAAGTTCCGATAACGGTTAAAAATCTATTTTTTAAAATAGCATTTGACAAATATGAAAACATTGGAATTGTGCATACACTGCACAGGAATGGGAAAAAACGCAGAACTAATGTAGAGAAATCCACGGTATAATTAATTTTTACTAAACCGTATAAAAACTTAGATATAACAAGAAACATTGGCGGAGCTGTTTGAAAATCTCCTAAAGGTTTGAATAATTTTGAATAGCGTAAATCAATAGAATTTAGAGCTAAACTGGCTTCATCTACATGAAGGTCAAAGTTATAAAGATATAAGTCTAAACGTAACCAAAATCCTATAGTAAAGATTAGTAGAATGAAGAATGTATATAGAGATTTCCAAGAAAATATTTTATTAAAAAAGGTCTCCATGCTTTATGTATAACATGTTGCTATTTTTTTTGCAAATTAGCTTTATCAGAAGCTGTTTTCTCGGGACATATCGCCTTATAGCACGTGTATACATCAAACAAATTTTAGCAGGAACCGCCTTAGGTCTTTGTGTACTATATTATTAATACGGTAACAATTTGTAATAATTTAGCCCCAAAAAGCGCAAAAATTTTTTTGTTTATGTTTATATATAAGAGCATATCAAATTTTATATGTGTGTATCAGACAAGCTGGAATATTTATGAAAGTACATGGAATCAACAATAACGTTTATTCTTCAAAAAGCCCGACTACTTTTCGTGCAAGGGGAGGGCTCGATCATGAAATAATAAACCATCTGAATAAAAACAGCGGCAAAATGTCAAAATTTTTGCACTACGTAGGCGAAAATCAAGGTGAGGCTTTAAACATTCTTGTAACAGCTTTTGGTACTGCAGTTGTTTGCCCTATATTTATTGCGTTTAATCCGTTTTCTAAAGAAGATAAAAACACCAAAACATATTCGGCATGGCGTCAACCGATTTCGGCTATTATAGCGGTTGCAACTCAGCTTACTATTACAAAGTGGTTTAATGATGTAATTACAAAGCTTGCAAGCACAAAAGATAAAAACGGAAATGCTCATTTTGAAAGAGCTGACTTGCGCGCAAAGCCACACGAAAGATATCTGACAAAAATAATAAAACTAGAACATCCCGATTGGGATAAAAACAGAATTGAAGCTGAAGTAAAAAAACGTCAGCTTGATGCTGAAAAATCAGAAATATTCAGATACAGACAGATTATGAAAGACAAGCATATATCTGTAAAAGATTTGGTTTGTCAAGATTATATAGATAAAGCGGAAGAAAAATTCTTTGATGAATTCAAGACAAAAAATAAAGAAGAAATTGAGAAAAAATTCGGTAAAAAACTTGAAAATATTTGGTCAATAAGTTTGAAAAAGCATCTGAATAAAATGCTTGATGCGAAAGCTGCTGCATTAGGAACTAACAGGCAAAACCTTCTCCAGCAAACAGCAGAAGCAATGATAGAAAAAGAAATTACGGCAGAAGCTGTTGCTAAAAGTGCAATAAGATATTTGAAAGCAAAGGGTGCTAATGTTGATAGAGCAATCGAAACATGCACTCAAGAAGGTCTCGAAAAAATTATCAAAGCAATACACTTAGACAAAAAGTTTGAAGACGGTTTAGATACAAAGCAAGTTGCTGAAGAAATTGTGAGCAAATTAAACCGCATAAAAGAATATGAATGTACGAACAAACTTCAGGACTTTACTTCTGTTAAAAATATGGGAGATAATTACGAAGAGGTATTGCATAATGTTAAAGTAAAAAAACTTGTTCGCTCGCGCACCTCTGATGCAAGAAGAGTATTCAAAACCATGAATACACAACTGGGGCTTGTTGTCACACTTGCAACACTTCCGTTCACATGCGGGTTCCTTAACTGGGCTTATCCTAGAATTATGGAAAAAATCATGCCTGAGATGTCCGCTAAGAAAAAAGAAATTGCAGAAAAAATTGATAATATTGTAGACAGCTTAGGTTTGGACGATTTTAAAGAAAAAATTAATATTGATGAACTTAAGGAAGCGCTGAAGCATGGTTTTGAAGAAGAGGAGGATGACTGATGTCCGGTGTAACAAAAGTTATTAACTCTTTTTATAATACAAATATCGGTAAAAAGCTTGCTAACCCGAAAGCGACGGTTGCAACGGCTGCAATGATAGCAACAGTATCAAATGTTTCAAAGGATGCAGTAAACTGTGCTTATTATACTATTCAATCTTTAAACAATGAAAGAATTCCGGAAGATCAAAGAAAGTTTGTTGCGGCTCTTGACCTTTCAAACGGCATTATGAATGTTGGCGTTCAACTTTTGATGTCTTTTGGTATAGCAGAGCTAATTACTTCAATTTTTGATAATAAAATAGCAAAACACAAAGATTTTTCTACAAAAGATGAAGTAATTAAAGAAAAATTTAATCAGCTTACGACAGAGCTTAAGGCAAAGACTACGCCTGAAGATTTTGCAAAAGGTTACAAAAAACTTGTGAAAAACAAAACGGCTCTTGCAAGACTAGGTTTTACAGTATTAACCGTAAATATCGCAATGCAGATTTTGACAAAGAGAATAATAACACCACTTATTGCAACACCGATGGCAAGCTTCTTCAAAGAAAAATTTGAACAGGTAGAAGCTAATCAAAAAGAAAAAGATGGTCAAAAGATTGATAAAAAGGCTTAGTCAAAGTTCTTTTTTATAAATTCTGCCAATTTTTGAGCAATTAATCTGTGCCCTTCCTTATCATAATGAAGTCCGTCTTTAGGTGATGGATGGACGAATTCATTAGTATCAAAGAATTTGCACCCATAAACTCCCGCAAGTTTTTTATATATTTTACCTGCCTTTTTCGATTTTATTACGCTTGTTTCATCAAATTGTATTTTGAAAAAACCGTCCAAAATATTTTCTTCTAGCACAACCGGCGGAATTAGAATAATATTGTTTATATTTTTTCTTGCATCGACTATTAAAACCTCTAAACCGCGCTCTATTGCACCATAGCTAATGTCATACTGAAACTGCAAATCATTTGTTCCGATTGAAAGGATAAGAATATCAATGTCAGAAGTTTTTGATATTAACTTTGGAAAATGTCTCGGAGCTGAAAAAAGGTATCCCTTCGGATTATTAACAAAACCCGTTCTGTCGCATGCCCCTTCTTCAATGATTTTATACTCGTTTCCTAAAATTGTCTGCAAAATGCCTGTCCAGCGTTCAGTTTCGTCGTACCTTTCACCGCTAGAGGGAACATATCCGAATGTGTTTGAATCTCCGTAGCATAATATCTTTTTCATATATCTTTCCTTTTTAGTTCTTATTTCTTATTTTCACGTCTTGTCATCCAAATATTTAGTTTCGGAAGTAGTACACCAAGCATTATTGCGCTGTATGCGATTCCTGAAGCTTGGGCAAAATTTAACTTTCTAAGATTTGATTTAATATTGCCACCTTTAGCAATTACTTCTTTCTGAGACTTTAATGAAACATCTCTTAGCCAATGTTTTATTCCGCTCCCCTTTTTAGTGATATTAAACAAATTTTTCTGCTTTCTGTCAAGCATCTGTCCGACACCTTTTGCAACAAACCCTCCTAAGACAAGCCAATTCAAGAAACCCAAATAATCTCTCACATTTGTTTCTCTAAGCTCCGTAGAATCTTTTGATGCAAAAATTCTTCCCAATATTAATGTTCCATAGATTGTTTTTATAGCATTTCCACTTGTCGCAGGGCCGTCAAACTCTAACTTTTTGACTAAATCAACAGGTTTTTTTATCCCCATTACTTTTGTAAGCATTAGTATAAAAACACCGGCAGATAAAAGCTTTTTCCACCATAAACCCTTCTCTTTTTGTTTTTCATTTTGTAATTGAACATTGTCTTCATAATTGTTTTCACCTACGAAATTGTCAATGCCGGTTCTTTTTTTAGTCAAATATCTGTTCAGATATTGATTAGTTATTGCAAGTAGCATAGATAATGGAATTGCAATTGCTATCCTTAAATTATTCATAGTTTTTAATTTCGAAACAGCCTTTGATACATCTCCATTACTCTTTTTAAAGAAAATATTTTTACCGGAGTCGACAATATCTCTAAGTGTATGAGATAAATTTGATGAGAGTTCATATTTTTCAGATTTAACGGTTATATTATTGTCTGCTCCAAGCAAATTTATTATATCATCCTGTATTAAACTTAATCTTTTAGTTTGCTCGGTTTTGTTTAAGTTATCAGTTTTAATAATATCAGTTAGCCTGTTAACAATATCCTTTTTCTTATCATTTTCAACATCTTTAAAAAATCTTGTTTCAGAGCCTGTAATACCTGAAATTGAATTTAATGTGTTTTCAATATAACTTTGAGGGGTTTTTTCTGATTGATTATAAATTTCATAAAAAACGTTCAGTCCTCTGTTTGTAATCCAAGAGCTTGGGTTAATATCTATTTGAGGGTTAAGCTTCTTTGCAATTATTTTTGAGGCAAAAATTGCAAATAGAGCTGCTGAAAATTCGGCAATAAAAGTACCTGTGTATTCTCTGAATCCCATTTCTATACCTGCCTGTTTACCTCTGTTTTTGGTTTCTACAATAGTTCTTGGTGTGTCCATTGCAAAAACATCTACAAAAGAAGCATTAAGCATATCATTATTGCCTAATGTATACAAAGCCTTTGAAATCCCACCCATATAGGCATTAAAACTGACATTGGGGGTTATATTATTTATTTTCATTCTAAATTCTCCTAAAAAACAAAGTTCTTAAAAACAGATTTAAGAACTTTGATTATACTTTTATATGACTAAATCAATTGCACAAAATTATAAGTAAGTTCTTAACAACAAGACTTACAACAGCAACAGATTAAATTGTTTCTAAGAGAATTATTCATACTTCTTATAAAACTCGAAAAAAAATTTTTTGTCAATTGTACTGTGTTTATGACAATCATGTTAAAATAATTTTTATATGAATTTGAAAACAATTAAAAAAGAACTCGCAGGCATTAAGAGAACAAGCTTTGGAATATCAATTCCCGAGCTTAGAAAATTCGCGAGAAAAGTTGCAAAAAATAACTATAGAGAATTTGTAGAAAATGACGATTTTTCAAGCTTTGAGCTAAAATTGTTGCATGCCTTCGTTTTGGGGTACGCAAAAGACGATATAGAAGAATTAATCCGCTATTTTGAAGCTTTTATGCCGCAAGTTAATGATTGGGCGGTTAATGACTCTCTCTGTCAGAGCTTCAAAATTGCAAGAAGTTATCCTGATATTTTTTGGAAATTTCTGATGAAATACAAGAACAGCAAAAAAGAATTTGAAAGCAGAATAGTCTCAGTTTGCTTGCTCTCACACTACCTTACGGATGATTATATTGATAAAGTTATAAAAATTTTGAATGAACTCAACACTGATGAATACTATTCTCAAATGGGTGTTGCATGGGCAATTGCAACAATTATGGGTAAATATCCCGAGAAGTGTTTGGAATATTTGAAATCAGATAAATGTAAATTGGATAAGATAACTTACAAAAAATCACTCCAAAAAATAAGAGAGTCTTATAGAGTTTCAGAAGATATAAAAAACTTGATGAGACGGCAAACACAAACTTTGCCTGTGTGAAAAATGTGAAATTTAATACTACTCAATTCTCCCTCAACTATTAATTATTCTGCTTCAATTTTGAATATTACGGGTCGGAGTCCGTCGTTACAAGAGCAAATCGCAACCCCCGGTTTTCTTATCCAGTCACCGTAATAGAAAAGTTCCTGCGTTGCGCCGCCATGAGCTAACGTAAAAACATACTGATAAATTGCTTTCCACGCTTCATTGCAAAAACCTTCAGGACATTCCCAATCGGCATAGAAAACTTGTCCTTCTTTTAACATAGGACAAGCAGTCAAACCCTCAACCCCATATTCTTTAGCCAATTCTTCATCAAAATTTCGTTTCAAAACCGTTATTTTGCATTTTTTCAT
>CACZPB010000106.1 GCA_902782905.1 uncultured bacterium | reverse complement strand
TGTCAGAAAACAAATGATGCTTCGGTACAATTTGCGGTGCTTCAAAAGATGTGACATTGGGACGTTTGACCTTCATGTCATTTGAATAATGCGCTTCAATATTATAATTGTTTGCAACCTCACTCATCTAGAACAATTCTCCATAATGTAACAGTTTATGCAGTCTGTTTTTTGGCAAATACATCATTCCTATTTGAGCAGGAATATCCGGCATGTTTTTCCTCAGGCACTCATCCATATATGCGTTTGCAGTAGGATCCGTGAACCTGAAGCCTAGTTTGTAGAAAAACATTGCTGGTGATGCCTCTTTTATCAGCGGAGCAGAAAAAGTCACAATACGCCCTTCGGCTCGGGAATCAAACATGGCTTTCTCCGCAAGCTGTTGTATGGCTTCCGTCCCAGCCCCGCATCCGGGCTTGGGTGATTGGATATAGTCAATTATATAGCAGTTTTTTAAATACTTAAGTCTTCGCTTTGGAGGCGGTGTCGGCGAAAGCAGAGTCGGGGATGAGAAGAAATTTCCTCCGCTGTTCAACGAATATTCAGGTGGCGCGGCATTGGTGTGCCCTCCTGTTATTTCTTCCTCTATAATGTCGACATAATCATCATCAATTTCTCCGGGGATAATGATATTGTCTCCGCGTTTAATCTTTTTAACCCTTATTGTTGCCTTCTCTTTGAGATTTGGTGTCTTAAATCCCAATATCGGAGGCATACTCATGCTCGTAAGCGATGGCTCAGCCTTAGCAACCGCCGCGAGCTGTGGACGCATGTCCATAGATGCGATGTTGTTAATCATACCTACCTAACCTATATTTATCTAACCTTACTTATATAAAGTTTTTTTTTAGCAGGAAATTGACTTTTTCCTGTTGATAAAAAAGGTTTTGTTACAAAAGTTTACATAAATGGTTATTGTTAAATTGAAGCAATATTTAAACTGTGTTATAATCTGCTTATACAAAGGAAAGGGAGATAAAATTATGGCAAAATACGTTTGTTCAGTATGTGGTTACACAGTAGAAGGTGAAGCTCCTGATACTTGCCCTGTTTGCGGAGCAGTAAAAGAAGTTTTCACAAAAGTGGAAGAAGGCAATAAACAATATGCATGTGAGCATGTAGTTGGAATTGCAAAAGACTTAGACCCTGAAATAATGGAAGGTTTAAGAGCCAACTTTAACGGTGAATGTGCAGAAGTCGGTATGTATCTTGCAATGGCAAGACAGGCTGACAGAGAAGGTTATCCTGAAGTAGCAGAAGCTTACAAAAGATACGCTTTTGAAGAAGCAGATCACGCAGCAAGATTTGCTGAACTTTTAGGCGAAGTTTTGACAGCATCAACTCAAAAGAACTTAGAAATGAGAGCTGAAGCTGAATTTGGTGCTTGTGACGGTAAATTGAAGCTTGCTAAGAAGGCAAAAGAATTAGGATTGGATGCTATTCATGATACAGTTCACGAAATGGCAAAAGATGAAGCTCGTCATGGAAAAGGTTTTGACGGACTTTTGGCAAGATATTTCGGTAATTAATTTTAGTTTATTAACTAATGAAGGCCGGTTTGCTAAAACAAACCGGCCTTCATTTTATTCTATAATGCTTGGTTTTTGTGAAAAATAAGATTCAAATTTCTTTTTGTAATCTTTAAGCTCGGTGCAATATGCTTCTAAATCAAGCGATACATTATTTTTTAGTGGATATGTCTTTATGCCCATTGCCTTGTAAATTGAACGTATAAATGTATTAGAAATTGCATCGCTTCCTCTTTCCCAAGGAGTTGCATGTGCCAAAATCCATCTTATTTCTGCAATAGAAGCGTTGACTCTCTCCATATCTTCTGTTTCAATTTCTTTTTCGATGTAGTTTTTATGTAGGTTGTCGTAGATTTCTTTTATGTGTTCAAATGATGAAGGAATGTATTCAGGGTCTCCGTGTTTAATGTAATTTCCGTTAATATTTTTGGTCGGTCTGCTTAAGGAAATATCGTTATATGGATTTTTTAACGGACGTAATATTGTTATATTAAGTCTTTCAGCATACGAACTGTATTTGCTTTTTCTCGAAGAATATCTTGTTACGAGATCATAATCGTCCCAATCTGAACCGTGTGTCCAGCCGTTTCTTGGCACTCGCAAAATACCTGTATGTTTTCTTTTGTCCAAATCTTGTGGTATCTGGTTTGCTTTTATTACCCCTGCTGTTATTCTTTTGATTGTTTCTTCAAAATTGCATTGTTTTCTTATAAAGTTTACAGCATTGTCTGCTGTTTCTTTAACAATTTTTGCCCAACATGAATATTGCCCGTAACCTTTGATTTTTACGTAAAAATCACTTTCACTAAATCTTAATTTTGGTGAATTGTAATTAACACCAAAGGTCGGCAAATAATTGTATGTATTATAATTTTGTACAGAATTTATGCGCATGATATGCATAATATTTTAAAGTATGCTAAAAAATTTTTTTGCCAGTTATATTCTATTTGCAGTAATAATTTGGTCTTGGTTTTCAAATATTTTTTCAATACATTCAATTGATAACGCTTGTTCTTTATTAATCAAAACTTGGTGAGATTTTTCTAAATTTTTGACTGTTATTTTATTTGTTTTTATTTCGTCTTCACCTAATATGTATGCATATTCTGCAACTTTTGAGGCTTTTTCAAGTTGTTTAACAAACTTTTTGTTCGTTAGGTCAAACTCGCAAGTTATATTTTTAGCCCTAAGTTCTTCTGCCAGCTTTATTGCTTCCAATGTATTATTAGATACGATATAGGCTTTTAGTTTTTTATCCGGTTTGTCGCCTAAAAGTGATGCCAGTCTTTCCATACCCATAGCAAAACCGATTGCCGGAACATCCTCACCGCCAAGATTTTTGACCAGAGTATCATATCTTCCGCCGCCGCAGACTGCGTTTTGGGAGCCAAGATTGTTGGATTTAATCTCAAAAACAGTTCTGTTATAGTAATCCAAACCTCTTACGAGGAGCTTATTCCTTGTGTATTTTATTCCGAGTGCCTCCAAATAACCTTTGAGTTCTTCAAAGTGTTCTGAGCATTCTTCGCAAATAAAATCACCTTGAATTACATCTTGAATTTCAGGTTTAGAGTAAATTGCCTGACATTCAGGAGATTTGCAGTCTAAAAGTCTCAAAGGATTTTTGTCAAACCTTGTTTGGCAGTCTTCGCACAATTGAGGCAGATAAGGGCGAATAACTTCTTTTAGTTTGTTCTTGAATTCTTCCCTGCATTTCGGGCAGCCTAGAGAATTTAGTTCAACTGTTAAATCGTTCAAGCCGAGTTCTTTAAGATAATTTACTGCCATCAAAATGACTTCTGCGTCAGCAGTTGCCTGCTTTATACCAAAAACTTCTACGCCAACCTGATGAAATTGTCTTTGTCTTCCTGCCTGAGGTCTTTCGTATCTGAACATCGGACCTTTGTACCAGAGTTTTATCGGAGCGGAAAGTCTGTGCATTCCGTTTTCAATAAAAGCACGAACTACACCTGCAGTATTTTCAGGACGAAGAGTTAATGAGCGG
>CACZPB010000105.1 GCA_902782905.1 uncultured bacterium | reverse complement strand
TCACCACAATTATCCTTTCGACAAAGAATGTAATCCATATATCGGATTTAGCATGCATCCGAATGCTTGTTTTATGGCAAAAGGCGCTATTGCAGCAAGGAAGCAAGGCAATTATTGGGAAATGGCATCACTTCTTTATGAAAATCAACCCAAGAATATTGATGACTTGAAAGAGCTTGCAAAAAGGCTGAATTTCGATGAGAAAAAATTCTTGGAAGATTTTAATTCTAAAGCTACTTATTCAGAGCTGGAAGAAGAAGTTCAGCATGCTGACAGTCTGGATATAGACAGTACACCGACTATGTATGTAAACGGTGATAAAGTAGTGGGAGTTATGCCGTACAAAGAGCTAGAGGAAGTGTTAATAAAGCATGGTGCAAAAAGAAGATAACAGAATATTAATACATGCCTGCTGCGGTATATGCTCCGGGTATCCTATTGCTCTATTAAAAGAAATGGGGTACGAGCCTGTTGTATATTTTTGTAACCCGAATTTGGATACAAAAGAAGAGTACGAAAGACGGCTAAAGGCTCAAAAAATAGTTTGTATGTATCATTGGGTTGAGCTGATTGCGGAAGAATACCGGCATGAAGAATTTCTGACCGAAGTCAAAGGGCTGGAGAATGAGCCGGAGCGGGGTAAAAGGTGTGATGTTTGTATAGAACTCCGTTTGCGAGAGGCTGCTAAAAAGGCAAAAGAGCTTGGTATAGGGAAATTTACAACATCTCTTGTCATTAGTCCTCATAAGAACTTCAATAAAATTACAGAAATAGGCAATTCTGTATCTGAAGGTTTGGAGTACGTTGCAATAGATTTTAAAAAGAAAGACGGATTTTTAAAAACTAATAATCTTTCAAAAGAGTTGGGCTTGTACCGCCAAAACTATTGCGGATGCGAATTCTCAAAGCGGTAGGGGGAAATATATTCGGCTTTACGTAAGCTCTACAAGCATAGCGACGTGATGATAGAGAGAAATGTCTGCATTCTTAAATTTTAAAAATCACTAAAACGTAAAATATTTATCAAAATCCACATCTTCAAAGTTGCATAAAAGGTGGAAAATTTCGTCATCGTCATCAAGGCGTTGAAAGTTGTATTCGTCAAATAGCCAAAATTTGGGGTTAATGCCCTTCACTCTTACAATATCTTTTTCTTGAAGAATTTTGAGTTTCTTTTTAACAATTTCGAGCGGAAGGTTTACAAGCTTTGCAAGTTCGACGGCTGTAATTCCGTCCTCGCCTGAATATTTGTCGGGAGTGAGAAACATAAGCTCAAGCCCGACCATTTTTAGCGCTGTATCTTCTGTCTCTATAGTCATACTAATATTTTAACTCACACATATACAGTATGGAATACAACAAATATATTACAAGGAAGTCGGTATGTTGAAAAGTTATTTTGGTGCGTCAAAACGACGCACCTACCTGCTTCTGTTCATCGTAATGACGACTGACTTGTAGCCATCACGTCAAGCTAAAATACATTTACCCCTGACGCCAAACTTGTAGGTTTCAATACAAGCCAAATACATTTACCCTCCCAAACAAAAAGCCGCAAATCGTTGCGGCATTAACTCGTTAGATAAAGGAGTGGAGGAGAAAATAAAGAAAAGAGATTATACTATTATTATATACTAATATATATACTTTGTATATAGTTCTGGAGAGCTAGTTTAACAAATCTTTACATGAAAAACATGGATAATTGTATACTTGTACACTTGTTTGTTGTATGATTTTATTGCTAAGGAGCTTTTTAATGATTAATGTTGCTGTATGCGGTGCAAACGGAAGAATGGGACAGGCGGTTATCAAGGCGGTAGAAGCGGCTGAAGATATGGCGCTTGTTGCAAGAATAGATGTTAATAATGGTGAGTTTGCGACAATAGCCGATGCAAAAGATTCGGTTAATATAGATATTTTGGTAGATTTTACCCAGCCGAGTTCAGTTTATGAGAATGCTTTATACTGTTTGAATAACGGTATAAATGTTGTTGTCGGTACAACAGGCTTGAGTGATATTCAGATAGAGGAATTGAAAAAACTTTCGAGCTCTAAGAAAACAGGGTGTTTGATTGCACCTAATTTTTCTACCGGTGCTGTATTGATGATGATGTTTGCAAAGATGGCTGCAAAGTATTTTAATAATGCAGAGATTATTGAGCTTCATCACAATCAAAAGAAGGATGCGCCATCAGGTACTGCGGTAAAGACAGCAAAGATGATGGCTGAGGTTAATGAGAATTTTACATCTGGCAATTGCCCTGAGGTTGAGACAATAGAAGGTGCAAGGGGTGCGAATTCATATAGCAATATTCATATACATTCCGTAAGGATGCCTGGGTTTATGGCTTCTCAAGAAGTTGTATTCGGATCAAGCGGGCAGACTTTGAGGATAAGACATGATTCAACTGACAGAGAGTGTTATATGAACGGTGTATTGTTATCAATAAGACATGTAAACGAACATAAAGAGTTTGTGTACGGGCTTGAAAATATATTATAATTAACTAAGAAGGAATAAAATGAGAAAACCGAGAATAGCTATATTGGGGGCAACGGGGGTTGTCGGCAGAGAAATAACAAAGATTACTGACGAGCTTGGCGTAGAATTTGAATCCATTAGATTTTTATCGAGCGCGAAGAGTGCGGGTTCCAAGATAACATTTCAGGGCAGAGAATATACAGTAGAAGAAGCAGTTCCTGAAATTTTTGACGAAGTAGATATTGTTATGGCATCGGCTGGCGGTTCAACAAGCAAGCATTTCGCACCAGAAATTGTAAAGCGCGGAGCTATGATTATAGACAATTCATCTGCTTTTAGAATGGAAAAGGATGTTCCGCTTGTTATAGCAGGTGTAAATGATGAGGATTTGAAGTGGCACAAGGGAATCGTTGCTAATCCAAACTGCTCAACATCTCAGCTTATGCTTGTATTAGAGCCTTTAAAGAAGTTCGGTATAAAGAGATTGATTGTTTCTACTTACCAGTCTGTTTCAGGTGCAGGGTTAGCTGCAATTAATGAGCTTAGAGACGATACTGAGGCAAGGCTCAGGGGTGAAGCTTTTGAAAACAAATGTTTCAAAAAGCCGATTTCATTTAATATTATTCCTCAGATAGATGTATTCTGTGAAAACGGTTATACAAAAGAGGAGATGAAGGTAGTTAATGAGACAAGAAAGATTTTGCACTTGGATGAGAGTACAAAGATTTCTTGTACAGCGGCAAGAGTGCCTGTATTTAGAGGTCACTCCGAGGCTGTTGATATAGAGTTTGAAAATAAAGTTGAGCCGAATGAAGTTCGCGAGATATTGAAAAATGCTTACGGTATTACAGTTATTGATAATCCGGATGAGTTTGAGTATCCGACTACAAGAGATGCGGACGGTGTAGATCCTGTATTTGTCGGAAGAATAAGAAAAAATTTGGCGTTTGATAACGGAATATCATTGTGGTGTGTTGCGGATAATTTGAGAATAGGTGCGGCACTCAACACGGTTAGAATTTGTAAAAAAGTTATAGAAATGGGGTTATTTTAGAATATGATTCAAGGAATATTGGGGAGCAGGTTATCAGTAAGACCTACAAAACGAAAAGTTGTAAAAACGGTTTCTGCAATGGAGCAGGGAGCGAAGCTTATTCAAACTAAGTCAGCTGCTCAGACAAGAGTGTTGGCAGGTAAGGCTGCTGAATTCTTAGGCAATGTAAAACATAAACTTGTAAAGGGAGCGTAGTATTGGGGGTTGTAGTTTCTCAAGATGATATTATAAATATTGTGAGAGAAGGGCAAAAGCTTGGAAAAACTTATGCTGCAACAAACGGATGTTTCGATATTTTGCATGTCGGGCATGTTAGGTATCTTGAGAAAACAAGGTCGTTAGCTGATTATTCAATAGTAATGCTCAATTCCGATAAGTCTGTTAAGATGATTAAGGGGGAGACAAGACCGGTTAATAGTGAACAAGACAGAGCGGAGATACTTGCGGCACTTAGTTGCGTAGATTATGTAGTCTTGTTTGAAGAAAAATCTCCTGCGGCTTTGTTAGAGCGAATAAAACCTGATATTTACACAAAAGGCGCGGATTATACTTTAGAAACGCTGCCAGAGAGAGATATAGTAGAGAGAAATAATATAAAAGTTGAGTTTATAGAGTTTGTGCAAGGCAAATCTACGACAAATATAATAAATAAAATTAACAGTTAATAAATAAGGAGTGTATTATGAAAACTTTTACATTGGAACAAATTGCCCAGATTACGGGCGGAATGCTCACAAAGGCAGCTGATGTTGCGATTACAAATATTGCGCCGCCAATGTTAGCAGATGAAAACACTTTGGCGCTGGCGCTCGGAGAAGAAGAAATTACAAACCTTTCTTCTACAAAAGCAAAAGCTGCGCTTGTTCCTTTGGGAGTTAATATAGACGGCTTTACAACAATTGAGGTCGAAAGACCACGTTTGGCTATGATGAAACTAATATCAATGTTCTACGAAGAACCAAGAGTTAACAGTGGAATTCACCCGAGTGCTGTTGTAGCTTCAACTGCAAAAATCGGTCAGAATGTTTCAATAGGTCAAAATGTTGTAATTGCTGAAAATGCAGTTATTGGTGACAATACAAAAATTTTGGCAAATTGTTATATCGGAAATGATGCCGTAATCGGTTCTGATTGTTTCTTCCACCCAGGAGTTAATGTAGGTGACAGAGTAAAAGTCGGTAACAAAGTTATCCTAAATCACGGTGTTTCATTGGGTGCAGACGGTTTCAGCTTTGTAACAGAAAACCCGAACAACATTGAACAAGCAAGAAAAGACGGCGAGATAAAAGAACAGGTAACTGAGCAAGTTATATTCAAGATACCTTCAATAGGTTCTGTTGTTATCGGAAATAATGTTGAAATCGGAGCAAATTCTTGTATAGACAGAGGTACCATTGAAAATACGGTAATTGGTGATAATACAAAAATTGACGACCTTGTAATGGTAGGTCACAATTGTCGTATCGGTAAAGGTTGTATGATTGTCTCTCAAGTAGGTATTGCAGGAAGCTGTGTAATAGGAGACAGAGTTGTAATCGCAGGCCAAGCAGGTCTTGCAGATCATATTTCAATAGGTGATGATACAATTATTGCAGCACAAGCAGGTGTAACAAAGAGTTTCCCTGCTAAATCAATAGTTGTTGGTGCTCCGGCTGTCCCGAGAAAAGAATTTATTAAGCAATTAAAGATTATGAAGGATGCAGGAGAATTAATTGCTAAGTTCAAAAAATACGAACCGCTTCTTAAGTCTTTTGAAGACGGGGTAAATGACGGGGTAAATGAAGGAGAAGCAAAGGCATAGGAGGAATGAATATTTGAGCGGTGTTTGCGTGAACAGTTTTAATATTGACTTCTTCACCTATTCACATCTTCACCTATTCACTTAAAAAATGGTTACAATAAAGAAAGAAATACAAACATTTGGCAAGTCTTTGATGAAAAACCGCGAGTGTGCGGTTACATTAAAGCCTTCAAATCTCGGAAAAATCAGAATCTTTTCAAAAGGTGCTGACCAGTCTTTTGATGTTTGCATAGAAAATCTATACTCAACTGACCATTGTGTAACCCTTTGCAGTAAAGATAAAAGAACCCTGCTTGGAGATTATAAATACAAAGTCATGCTTTGCGAACATTTTAACGCTGCCTGCGCAATATGCGGCATAGATTCTCTTGATGTATATCTTTCAGAAACTGAGATGCCGATATTTGACGGAAGCTCAAAAGTTTGGGTAAATTTATTCAAAGAAGCAGGGATAGAGGGTAAGAACAAGGATTTTTATACTGTTTCCGAACCTGTTTATTACTTAAACGGTAAAACAAGCATGGTCATTCTTCCTGATAAGGAGCTTAGAGTTACTTATGCCGTCAACTACGACCACCCTGACCTTAGAGGTGTTTGGTACACTATGGATAACAAAAACCTCGATGAAATTATTGAGGCAAGGACTTTTGGTTTTTATAAAGATTTGAGCAAATATCAGGCTTTAGGTTTTGCAAAAGGCGTTACTGTTGAAAACACAGTCGGATTGAAAGACGAAGGTTATACGACAGAACTTCGTTCACCATTGGAGCCGGTTAAGCATAAAATACTTGATATGATAGGCGACCTGTGGCTTACAGGGGTTTCACCTCTCAATATGAAGGTGCATATTCTCGTAAAAGAAGCAGGGCACGCTGTCCACTGCAAAGTTGCAAATGTATTAAAGGATAAATTAGTAAAAATATAGATATAAGGAGTAAGAAAATGACAGAAGAAATTAAGGAAGAAGTTTTAACATTTGACACAACCCAAATAATGGAGATGATACCTCACAGATATCCGTTTTTGTTGGTTGACAGAATAACAGAATGTGTTCCCGGAAAATATTCAAAAGGGTACAAGAATTTGACAATGAACGAAGAATTTTTCCAAGGTCATTTTCCAAATAATCCTATAATGCCTGGGGTTTTGCAGTTGGAAGCTATGGCACAGTGTTCTGCTCCGATTTTGATGTGCATGCCGCAATTTAAAGGAAAATTGACACTATTTGCAGGCGTAGATAATGTAAGATTTAAAAATATTGTTCGCCCCGGTGACAGGTTTGATATGCACGTAG
>CACZPB010000104.1 GCA_902782905.1 uncultured bacterium | reverse complement strand
TGTTTTCCTTCTTCTTTTTGCTTCTGTTTTTCTTCTTCCTTTTGCCCCGCAAACAAAAGGAAGAAGAAAAATGAAGGCAACAAATAAATGATATAAGCAAACAAAAAGTGTAACTTTTTATACAAAGCGTTATACTTTTATAAACCTTAATAATATGATACAATCAAACTATGAAGATTTGCTTTGTTCCTATAGATAACAGACCTGTGTGTTACAATCTCGCAAAAGATATTTGTGCAATCGATGAAGCTATTGAACTTTTTATTCCTCCAAGAGAAATGCTTGGTGATTTGACAAAACAGGCAGATATTGAAGGTTTATTTGCTTGGCTCAAGGATTTGCCTAAAGATATACATTGTATGATTCTCTCTCTTGATACACTCGCTTATGGAGGATTAATTCCTTCAAGGCGGTCAAAAGACAGTTTTGAAAAAATTAAAGCAAGGGTTGAAAGATTAAAACCAATTATTATGGGCAAGAAAGTTTATGCCTTCTCAAGTATTATGCGGATTTCCAACAATAATGTAAATGAGGAGGAAAAAGATTACTGGTCAGATTTGGGTAAGAAAATCTTTGAGTTTTCTTATGTTTCTTGCAGGGATAAAAAAGCAATAGAAACAGATATCCCAAAAGAAATTCTGGCGGATTATTTGGCTACAAGAAAAAGAAATTTTGCGATTAATGCACTATATCTGGATTGGCAAAAAGAAGGACTTTTTGAGACACTTATTTTTTCAAAAGATGATTGTGCTCAGTTCGGTTTCAACGTATCAGAAGCAATTATGCTTGAAAATTGGGGTGCGGTAACAAAGACTGGTGCGGATGAAATTCCGCTAACACTATTAGCGCGTGCAATTCCAAAGCAAATAAGCGTTCATCCTCAATTTATTGAGCCCGAGTATAAAGATAGAATTTCAAATTATGAAGATGTTTCCATAGAAAACTCTGTTTTGGGTCAACTGGAACTTGGCGGGTTCAGGGTCGTAAATTCAAGTTTTGAGGCTGACGTGATTTTGGTTGTAAATAATTTCAAAGAAAAGCAAGGCGAGCTGGTTATGGGATGGGAAACAGAACCTTACAAATGGGGATTCAATCCTCCAAACCGACCTTACGCAGTAGCAGATGTGAGATTTGCAAACGGGGCTGATAATAGTTTTGTGAAAGCTCTTATGAATTATTCAGCTCCGGAATACGGGTATTCTGCTTGGAACACGAGCGCAAATGCGTTAGGAAGTTTGCTTGCTGCAGTAAAAGTTAAGTATGGGGCATTAAAATACAGCGATTTAGCTTTCAAAAAATTGCAAGCAATTAGATATTTAGACGATTGGGCATATCAAGCAAATGTAAGGGGACAAATATCAGAACCTTGTGATATTTCTGCACTTATGAAGCCGTATGAAGATATTGTAAGTAAAAAACTCGGCATTCCAATTCACGCCAAATACTTTTACCCTTGGAACAGGAAATTTGAAATTGAAGTTAAGATTGATTAATCTCAGTTAAAATTTTGTCAATATTCTTTTCTGCTTTTTGTAAAATTTCTTCTACTTGAGCCCCTTCTATATCAAGCCCTTCTGCCTTTATGTATTCTATATCTTTTATGCCGTGAAATTCTTTGGCAAGAGTTTTTATGTAGCCAAACCCAAACTCGTCAGAGGTAATTTTCCCGCCGGAGGTTGTCAGATATACGAGTTTTTTCCCTTTGCATAGTCCTTCGACTTCACCTTTCTCGTTATATCTAAAAACTATTCCGTTAACGTTGATTGCTTCAATATAATTTTTTAATATTGCAGGAAACGATAAATCCCAATAAGGTGCCGCAATAATTATCATATCAGCATCTGCGTAATCTTTTGCATAATGAAAAATTGCATTATCAAAATCATTCTCTGCCGTTAGCCTTGTTCTAAGCTCTAAAAGTTCATCGTTCAGAGGTCTTATATCTTCATCTCCAAGATTGACAATTTTTTTCTCGGCAGGAATTCTGTCAAGCAGGTATCTTGCAATTCTTTTTGTTCTGGAATCAGGTCTGACTGAAGCATTAATATATAAAATTTTCATAATATTCTCCTCTCATTAAGAATATTATAATAAACCGGAAGTGTAAATATTTAATCACCTAATAGGTTAAAAATTAATAAAAAAAATAAGGCGCATCATCTGATGCACCTTACTTTTTTATAAATGGTAAATTATTTACCCTTTTACCCCTATACCAAACTCATTGGTTTAGGACCTGCGTTTACGATTTCTGAAGGCATGTTCGGATACTTCTTAGCGAAGTTATCGTTGAACATTGTAGCCAACTTGTTAGCAGCTTCGTCGTAAGCAGCTTTATCAGCCCACATTCC
>CACZPB010000103.1 GCA_902782905.1 uncultured bacterium | reverse complement strand
CTAAACTTGTAGGTCTAATACAAGCCAATTCCATTTACTCCCCTGCCCCGCTAGGGCGCGTAAGAGATTCGGCGAAGCCGAACCAGCCATTCAATCTTTCAGCCGAAGGCTGATGTGGTTATCCATTCAATCCGGTGTTTCCTTTTTTCTTTGCTTCGTGTCTTTGTTCCTTTGCCCCCGAAACAAAGGAACAAAGAAATGAAGAACTTAATAAAACAAACACAACCCAAAGTAACCTTTTATACAAAATGTTACTTTATAAATTCACAAATCCCTTTAGAAATACCTTTTGCGACATTTTTTGCAAATTTATCCGTGGTATAAAAAGTTGAATCCAGAGGGTTTGTCATATATGCCGCTTCTACCAAAACCCCTATATAATCAGTCGGTCTTATAACTGCAAAACTTGCCGGATAAATTCCGTTTCTTTTTGTGCCGGCAGATGAGGATACTGTTTTTTCCAGTGTTTCAGCTAAGCGCTTAGCGTTATCGTTAAAATAATAAACCTCTGTTCCTCTGGTTTTATGAATATCCATTTGCTGATTGGCAGGAATTGAATTCAGATGGATGCTTATGAAAATATCGGCTTCCTTTTCTTTTGCGATATTTACTCTGTCGTTTAATGCCAAATCTCCGTCGCATTCTCTTGTCATAACAACGTTAAATCCTTTTTTAGCAAGTTCGGAAGCCGTTTCTTGTGCTATTTTTAGATTTATTGTTTTTTCTTCCGTTCCTAAACATCCTATAGCACCTCGCTCACTTCCGCCGTGTCCGGCATCAATTGCTATTGTAATGTCGTTTTCGTTTTCGGTTAATTTCTTTACTTTAAAAGTGTATTTACCTTTATCAACAGTGACATTGTACGTATATTTTTCTGGTTTTGGAATGTTCAGATTGTATACAGAGTTTGTTGAAAGGAAGGGGTTGTAGACTCTGAATATAATCTCCTTGTCGCTGTCTTCAATTGTATATGGAAGCCTTTGAGACATAGTTATCGTTTGTATCATTGCATTTTTAAATCGTGTGCTGTCCATAGTTATAAACTCGGCAGGAAGCGGAAGGCATTCACTTAATGTAACGCTCTCTTTGGCAATCCATCCGACTTTATTTTCAGAAAGAAGCACTCTGTAAAAACTTCCATTAGAGCCGTTGATTAAAAGATTTGTGCCGGCAAAAAGGTGTGACATTCTGTTGAGTCCTGCATCTATTGGCGTACTTCTAAGAGGTGTATTGTCAAAATTTA
Organism: uncultured bacterium; assembly: GCA_902782905.1. Taxonomy (GTDB): domain Bacteria; phylum Cyanobacteriota; class Vampirovibrionia; order Gastranaerophilales; family Gastranaerophilaceae; genus CAG-196. Next base: position 7,085 of record CACZPB010000103.1, on the reverse strand, counting down.
CTATAGCATGTTGAGGCTCAAATTCTTCTGTCGGAAGTTCATTTTGCACATTAGTTGTTTTGTATATTTTAAAAAATTGAATTCCGTAATCTGATTTTATTTTTATTCGATTTTCTCCGTCTCTAAGCTTTACGGAATGTGCAAAAGCGCCGTTTGATGCGACATAAATACTCTCATCATTTATTTTAATTGATTCGCCGCCGAAGGTTCTGCCGACAAAAAAAGCATATTCGCCTGAAGAGATGCTGTTTTTTTCCGTAGGGTAAAAAAGTTCAAACGCATAGGTGCTTGATACCAGTGTAAAAAACGACATAATTAGAATAAGCAATCTCTTCATAAAAGGATTTTAATATAAAATTTTACTAAACGCAATTTTATGATAGACTAGTCTTATGAGCGAAAATTATGTACCTCTATATAGAAAGTATCGTCCGCAAACTTTAGATATGCTTGTAGGTCAGGAGCACATTAAGAAGACTTTGACAAGCGCTATAGAGCTTGGGAAAATTGCTCATGCATTTTTGTTTACAGGACCCCGCGGCACGGGTAAAACTTCTACTGCAAGAATACTTGCAAAATCACTCAACTGCAAAAACGGGCCGACAATACATCCTTGCGGAGAGTGCGAAAGTTGCAGGGATATTACAAATACAGTTCCGATTGATGTTATAGAAATTGATGCTGCAAGTAACAGAAAAGTTGAGGATACGCAGAATATACTTGAAAAAATTCAGTATGTTCCTGTACATGGCAAGTATAAAATATACATTATAGACGAAGTCCACATGCTTACGAACCATGCTTTTAATGCACTTCTAAAGACATTAGAAGAACCGCCTGAAAATGTTATATTTATTCTCGCAACCACAGAAGTTCACAAAGTTTTGGATACAATAAAAAGCCGCTGTCAAAGATTCGATTTCAGAAGAATTACAACGGATGATATTGTGAAGCATCTAAGATATATTTCTGACAAAGAGAAAATTAACATATCTGATGATGCTCTCTTTACAATTGCAAAAAACTCCGCAGGCGGTATGCGAGACAGCATTTCGCTGCTTGATCAATTAAGTCTTTTAGGAGTGTCAAAAGAGATAACCTCTGATGACGTTAACTCTATTTTAGGCAGAATTTCTTTTGATATTTTAAATAAGCTGAGTGAGAAAATTATTTCATCTTCTCCTAATGAAGCCATAGAAATTCTAAATGAAATATATAATGCAGGAAATGAACCTCTGCAAATTTTAACTAATTTGTCTGAATATTTTAAAAATTTACTGATAGTCAAAAACTGCAAAAAAGAGCTCCTGAGTGAACTAACCGGCTTAAATGAGCCCCAAATAGCAGAACTTTTGAAACAAAAAGATAAGCTTGAAGTCCAGCAAATTGTATTTCTTTTAGAAAAGATTTCATATTACATAAAAGAGGTTAAACTGGCATCTAATCAGCATTTATGGTTGGAAGTCGGAATGATTGATTTAGCTAATATGACAGAAAATACAACACTTTTGGATTTGCAAAACAGAGTAAAAATGCTTGAGTCTGGTGCTACTCAAATGTCTGCAAGACCGCTTCCACAAGTGAATAAGCCTCAACCTCAACCGCCGATTACTCGTCCTGCGCCTGTCCAGCCTTCTGAAATGCCGGAAGTGCTAAATGAGGGGGTAAACGGGGAAGTAAACGGGGGAGCAAATGATGTAAATGCAGCAAACGAAAAAGCGAAACCTGAAGATACTGCTGAAGTATTCTCAAAAGAGGATGACTTTACTCCTCCTCCAATCTCAAAGAAGCCTACAGGGGACGATATCCAATCTTTATGGGAGGCTCTTCTTGCAAATATAAAGAGCCCTGCAACCAGAGCCCTTCTAAACTTGGCAACTCCCGTAAAATTGGCTAAAGATGAAGTTATTATTACTTTCAAAAATGATAAACTTATAGCTCAAGTATCTTCTGCCAATAAAAAAGAAATGATAGAAAAGGCAGCCGATGTTATTTTTAATCAAAATGGTACAAAAGTTGTTATAAGGCTTCCGAAAGGTGACGATGTTGCTTTGGCTGAATATAAGTCAAAGGTCAAGGTTGCGCCTGTGAGTGTAAAAAAAAACAATGAGCTAAAGATAAATGAGCTAAAGAGCGAACCAAAATCAGAGGCAGTTGTAGTTCAGGTTAAGCCTCAACCGGTTGAAAAAACAGAAGAGTTTGAAAAAAAGGAAGATAAAGAAAAACGTATAGAATCTGATCAGGAAAAAATGATTTTAGACCTCTTTGACGGAAAATATATTGAGTAGGGGTAACTTAAGGAGATAAAAATGGGATTGACTTTAGTCGAGAAAATAATATCAGAACACGCAGGCAAGACAGTGCACGCAGGAGAACTTGTTATATCAAAAGTCGATGTAACAGCAGTTCAAGACGGTACAGGTCCATTAACAGTTCAAGAGTTTAAAAAGCTTGGAAAAGATAAATTAAATAATCCGGAAAGAACGATTTTGTTTATAGACCATGCTTCTCCCAGTCCGAGAAAAGAACTTTCTAATACCCATATGGTGCTTAGAGATTTTCATAAAGAGTACGGCGCAGTTTTGTCTGACGTAGGAGCAGGGGTCTGCCACCAAAGATTAGTAGAAACTTTTGTTAACCCTGGAGAAATTTTAATAGGTGCTGATTCACACACTTGTACTTCCGGCGCGCTTGGAGCTTTTGCGACAGGCATGGGCTCTACAGATATTGCTGTAGGTATGGCACTTGGTAAAACTTGGTTAAAAGTTCCTGCAACTTTCAAGATTGTTGTAAGGGGTAAATTAAGAGAGGGAATTTGTTCCAAGGACCTTATGCTTCACCTAATTGGTATGATAGGTGCTGATGGTGCTACTTATAAGGCATTGGAGTTTACGGGTGATACAATTGACAATATGACAATGTCGGAGCGCTTTACACTTGCTAATATGGCGGTAGAAGCAGGTGCAAAATGCGGTTTGTTTGTAGCTGACGATAAGACAAAAGCATTCTTACAGGAAAGAGGCAGAGGAGATAAATTTAGACAAATCCTTCCTGATTCAGATGCAGAATATGAAAGAATTATCGAAATCAATGCTGAGGATGTTCCGCACACCGTTTCTTGCCCTCACACTGTAGATAATACACGTCCTGCTTCAGAGTTAGGTGATGTAAAAGTTAATCAGGTGTATGTAGGAACCTGTACAAACGGAAGAATCGAGGATTTGAGAGTTGTTGCGCAGATTCTTGATGGGAAAAAAGTTCATGAAGATGTCAGAATGCTAATCTGTCCGGCTTCAAAAGATGTTTATAAGCAGGCTCTAAAAGAGGGCTTAATAGATATTTTTGTAGATGCAAATGCTTCTGTACTACCTCCGGGGTGTGGTCCTTGCGTTGGAGTACATGCCGGAATTCTCGGGGACGGTGAAGTTTGTCTAGCAACACAAAACAGAAATTTCCAAGGCAGAATGGGTAACACAAAGGGATTTATATATTTGGCTTCTCCTTATGTTGCTGCATACACTGCCCTTAGAGGTTATATTTCAGAAAAATAGATATAATAATTTCTCACAACTTCTCTCGTTCTTAGGGAGAGGGTACAGGTGAGAAGGAGGGGTTATGAATATATTATTATTAAAGCAACTAGCCATAATAAGCGCTTTTGCGGGTGCAATTCTCGGAGCGCTCACGGTAATTCCATATATAAGCTTTGTAACTTTTATGTGTTTAATTCTATTTCTGGGTGCATTGGTTCTTGCTTATATGATTAAAAATGAACTTATTGGAATTATAAGCGTAAGGGAAGGGTGTATTTTTGGTGCAATTATCGGTTTTGTTTCATTTATCGCCTTTTCTGTAGTTTACACACCAATCAGTATGATAATAGGCTGGATATTTCCAATGTATACACAAGGCTTTTTGCGTTTCTTCCTAAATAGTTTCGGCTCATTTATTGTAATGCTTCTGCTTATGATTTTAATGGCAGGAATAAGCGCACTGATGAACGGCTTTGCAGGACTTGTCACTGCTTGGGTATATGGGTTAATTTCCGGTCAGAAAAAAGATGCCGGTGAAAATAATACGATAGATTTTGAAATAAAATAGGAGTGAATATGGTATTTGATTCGAAAATAAGACCTATAACTTGGGAAAATGGTATGTCAAAAATGTTAGACCAAACAATTATTCCCTATGAATATAAGTATGTAAATATCAAAACAGGTCAAGAAATGTTTGATGCTATCAAGAATATGATAGTCAGAGGCGCGCCTGCAATCGGTATAGCAGGTGCTCAAGGTGTTGTTTTGTATGCTCAAGAGGGCAGGGAGGGTAAATATGACAGCTTTGATGAATACAAACAATGGTTATTGGAAAAGGCTGATTATATGGCGACTTCTCGCCCGACTGCAGTAAATCTGATGTGGGCTTGTAATGAACAAAAGAATGTTATTAAAAATTCAACTTCAGATGTTGAAGGGCTTATTGATGAGTTAACACAAAAAGCTATTGAAATAGAGAAAGATGATATAGAAAGATGTATAAAAATTGGTGAATACGGAGCAGAGGTTGTTCCGAAAGGTGCAACAATCCTTACTCACTGTAACGCAGGCGCTCTTGCAACAGGCGGATATGGTACAGCTCTTGGTGTAGTTCGCTCAGCTTACGCAAAAGATAATACAGTACAAGTTTTTGCGGATGAGACAAGACCACGTCAGCAGGGTGCAAGGCTTACGACATTTGAACTTGCTATGGATGGAATTCCGGTAACGCTTATTACTGACGGAATGTGTTCTTACTTTATGAATAAAGGTATGATAGATATGGTTGTCGTCGGAGCAGACAGAATTGCCGCAAATGGTGACAGCGCAAATAAAATCGGCACATACACAGTAGCAATTGCTGCAAAATACCATAATATACCGTTTTATATTGCAGCACCTCTTTCAACGATTGATACTTCTATAAAAACAGGGGAAGAAATTCCGATAGAAGAACGCTCAAGAGAAGAAGTTACGCATATAAACGGAAAACGTATTTGTGCAGAAGGGATTAATATTATCAATCCGGGTTTTGATGTTACGCCGCATGAGCTAATTTCTGGTATAATAACAGAAAAAGGTATTTTGAGACCGGATTATAACAAATCTATAAAAGAAGCATTTGAAAGAATATAGAGGAGGTTTATATGAAAAAGATTTTAGTATCACTAATGGTACTTGGTATTATAGCATCAGCAACACCGGCTTTTGCAGGAACTCACGGTGTTAACGGGAGAGTAAGCGGACGTTCAATATGTGCCGGAGCATTATCTCTTATAGTATGGCCGGGGATTGGTCAGGTTGTTAATGAAGAACCCTATGACAAGAACATTACTCATGCTATTTTGGGATTGACAGGTATTTTCAGAATTTGGTCTTGTTATGATGCAGTAGTTGACAGACACGGCGGTGTTTGGGAAAACAGAATATAGTTATATCAAAAAGGCGGATGCAAAGCATCCGCCTTTTTTCTAATATAAACAATATTTAATCGCTTCTATCATTGATTCGGGGTTAGCTATATTTTTTCCGGCTATATCGAATGCTGTTCCGTGGCTTGGCGAAGTTCTTATTATATCAAGCCCGATTGTCATATTTACTGTTTTTTCTGAAGCTACAGATTTTATTGGTATTAAACCTTGGTCGTGATAGCAGGCTATGTAACAATCATAAGGTATTTTTTCACCTTTTAAATAGTTTTGCACTCCTTTTATAAACAACGTGTCAGCAGGAAGCGGATTAGTAATATTTATTCCTCTGTTGCGTACAGCTTCAATTGCAGGGAGTATAATTTTATCTTCTTCATCGCCCAAAATACCGTTTTCACCGGCATGCGGGTTTAGTGCACATAGAGCAAAAGATGGTCTGTTGATAAAAAGTTTGTTTTGAAAATAGCTTCTTAGACGTTCTATTTTTTCTATAATAAGGCTTTTTGTTAAATGTTTAGGAACTTGGCTTAGCGGCAGATGACGGGTTAAGAGGAGTACTCTAAAATCTTTTGAAACGAAAAGCATCTCAGCTTTTTGTCCGTCGTGAGCAAGAAAATGTTCTAATACTTCTGTTTGACCGCTAAATTTGTGTCCTGCAAGGTTCATTGCTTCCTTGGATGTCGGAGCTGTGACGATGAATTTTGGCTCTATTTCGCAAGCTTTTTGAAGCAGTCTGAACGAAAAATCACCAGCTTCCTTTGTGACTTCTCCAAAACGAATTTTTGAATCATACTCTACATCTAATATTTCATAATTATTATTCAGGCTGCCATACGCATTCAGAACTTTTTTGTTTGAAATAATTACAATATCTTTGGGCGGTAAATTTAATAGATTAAGTGCTTTTATAGTGATTTCAGCTCCTATGCCGTTAGGATCTCCTGTTGTGATTGCTATTTTGTTTGCGTAATTCATTTTATATAATATCCTCTGCCTTGTTCTCCGCCCTGTTCTTCGGGCATCCTCCCTTAAGGGAAAAACGTCTTATTATTCTTCATGAAATTTAAAATAGTCTAAGATATCGATAAGCGTCTTTGTTCCGCCAAGATTTCCTGATTTTGTAACTATCCACTGATTGTTAGCATCCAAGCAAAGCGATATTGCAGGAGCGACTTCATCAATTAATTTTAATTCTCTTGAGTTGATTTTAGAACAACATTTGTAGGATGTTTCACCGCCCAATGTAATAAGAATTACATTAATTTCTTCAAGAACAAGTTTTGTTAATTCTGCAAGATAATCCGTAATCATATAAGCAAGTTTTTCTTTTGTAAGTTCGGCACTTTCAGAATCATCGGAAAATCCGTCAAAATTGGCAATAAGGTGTGACGTATGTACACAAACAGTCACTCCGCTTTTCAGGTTTGTTATTATTCTGGAGACAAGCTCACTATTAACTCCGTTTATAATATCTTTTGTTTCAAGCGGTATAAAGTTTACATCATCATAATCATCAGATTGTTCTAATTTGGCAATTTGATCAGCTGTAATTTGTGTTGCTGTTCCGGAAACAATAAATTTGGGAAGTTTTTCGAGTTTAACCGTCTCTCTTTCATTTTCT
>CACZPB010000102.1 GCA_902782905.1 uncultured bacterium | reverse complement strand
CAAGGTTCGGAACTTCCTTAGAAAAAAAGCCTGAAGTTTTACAAAAAGTAAAAGCTTTTGCAACCTCCTCCATTGTAAAATTATTCTCAATCGCAATTTCTATCAAAGACATTCCCTTTGAACAACAATTCATAAACGAATAAATACTGTCGTCAAATTTTGACTCTTTAGTTAACAATTCATTTTGCCCCATCTCGGAAAGAGCGGGCTTGTATACGTGAAAAATCTGGTCTTCCTCTACATCCAAAAACTCGTTACTCAAATATGTAGTCAAGTCCTTTGATAGCGCCATGAATATTGTTTGCTTAATCCAAAGAGGGAAAGCATACATTTTCTCCATATAATTAACAAATAAGCTCTTGCTCATAAAATAACCCTTCTTTTATATGATGCCTTAATCTGAATTATATCATAAGATAATAAAAGTTAACATTTGTAAAGGAAGCTTCACACTATGGGCATGGACGGTTTTTCAATTGCAAATACCGGCATTAAAGAACAAACATCTGCCGAATATACTTCAAGAACAGAACAAACAATGGCTAATGACCCTACCAACTCCTCACAGCAGGTTCAAGGTCTTTCCACAAACGAAATGGTCAGAGAACGAGAAGAAGAAGAGGAAGGACATGGCGGTCAAAAGCGCGGAAAACCGGAGGAAGAAGTTTTTGAAGACGGTCTGGTTGAAGATGATTCTGAAGAAGTTGAAAGTGAAGAATACGATATTGAAGATATCGAAAACCCAAATAAAGATTTTTATGTTAAATTAAATGTAAAAGATGATATAATAGAATTATATGATAGTGCCACCGACAGATTAATCGAAACTATATCCGGTTCCGAACTCGGAGAATTAGTACAAAAACTGAACATGGCATCAGGAATATTCGTAAACAAGAAGGTTTAAAATATGCCGCCAGGAAATCCTTACGCAAAATACATCAAACAATACCAAACAAGTAACATCACAACAGCAACGCCTGAAAAGCTTATGATATTACTGTTTGACGGTGCTATTCAATTTTTAATGAAAGCGAAGACTGCAATTGTAGAACACAACCTGCAAGAACGCTCGCAAAATATTGACGGAGCACGAAAAATCATTCGCGAATTGATGCGTACAATAGATTTAGAAAACGGAAATGATGTTTCAAAAAATTTATTCCGCTTATATAATCGCATGTCGATGGATTTAATCAAAGCAAACGTCCAAAGAAATACCGAAAAAATTGACGAAGTTATTACGGATTTAACAAATATTAGATGGGGATTTCAAAAAGCAATTGAAATTCAAAGCGGTGTAACCACCGTTGAGGATGTTATGAAAGACTACAACGCCGAAGAAGCCACCTCACATCCGGCTTTGAATGAGGGTGATGAAAATGCAGGATGAGAAGCAATTTGAACAGTTAATGCTGCTTTATACACAGCTGAAAAACGGAGCTGAAGACATCGCACGCATGATTGATGATGAAGCTTATGACAGCGCTCTTACCATGCTTAATTCTCGTGAGCAAATCTTTATAAATTGTAAAAACATGCGCAGATACCTTGATTTAACACCGGTTCAGCAAAAGGAAGCAGACAAAATAGTCGAAGAAATCCGCGAATTGGAGCTTAACAACATTAAAAAACTTGAAAAAGGCATGGCAGAAGTTCAAGCAGAACTCGTTAAATCACAAAAATCACAAAAAATTCAACAAGCATACGATGCAAATCCTGATGCTCAAGGCAGCATTCTCAATTTGCAGGAATGAGCAAACCCCTTAAAAAGACTGAGTTTTATGCACTGTACACTTATTGTAGTGCGCTAATAGTTTGTTTCAATATATGCCATGCTCCAAAATTCAACTATACGTAGTATTTTCAGAAAATAGTACTTGCAATCATTTATTAATGCGCTATAATGGACACGTATTATTTAAGAAAGGAGTTTTATAATGAACAAAGAAGAATTAGTAGCAGAAATTTCTAAGAAATCAAAAGTTACTCAAAAAGAAGCTAATGAAGTATTATCAGCTTTAATTGAAACAGTTGAAAAAACTGTTGCAAAAGGCAAAAAAGTAACTTTAGTTGGTTTTGGCACTTTCGAACCACGCAAACGTGCTGCGAGAAACGGCAGAAACCCTCAAACAGGTAAAGCAATCAAGATTGCTGCAAAAACAGTTCCTGTATTCTCTGCTGGTAAAAAATTCAAAGAAGTTGTTAACGGCAAATAGTTAATTGCTTTTGAGATAAAAAATAAGGGCAAGAACAAATTTGTTCTTGCCCTTATTTTTTATGTTATCATATTCTAAATAATTAGGAATTAAAATGGCAAAAAAGGATTATTCAAGACAAATAACCGTTGCTGAAATGGCACCTCACGTACATGTGTTCAAGATTGGTGAAAATAAGGTTAACAAAATTGTATCTTGGCTTTCAGCATGGATTACATCATCGTTAGAATCCCAAAAAATAAAGCCTTATGATTTTTTACCGTCTAAAGGCAGTTTGGCTTTTCATATAGGCGTCAGCAAGGGAACGATGCAAAATGTGTTCAGAACATTGGAAGATTTTGGACTTGTTGAATCAAAACAAAAAATCGGAACTTATATAAAAGACACCAAATCGCAAAAAACAGAAGAAAAACTTACTTCTAAACGTGACGTTATTAGTGAAAAATTAAAAAAATATATTTACGACAGCCATTTTTTGATTGGGGAAAATATCGGTTCCACAAGAGAATTGGCCCAAATACTTCACACTTCAAATACGACACTAAGACTTTCTATTAACCGTTTGGTATCAGAGGGCATCCTTTCTAAAAAAAATAACAAATTTATTGTAGTAAAAACTGAGCTCAAATATAACAACATTGAAGCAAAAACACTAACCGAAAAGATATGTTTGAAATTAAAAAAATATATTAAAACCGAACTTAAAGAAAAGAAAAAACTTCCTTCAAACATTGAACTTGCTAAGATTTACAACGTAAGCATAAAAACCATTCACGATGCGATAAAACAACTTTCAAAAGAGGGAATTGTTATAACTCGCAGAGGAAGATACGGAAGCTCCGTTGCGGAAAGCATTACAAACGAACCATATTTTTATGAAAAAGTTGAAAATAAAATAAAAGAATACATAATCAAAAATTGCGAAATAGGTTCAAAATTGCCTTCTATAAGAGAATTCGCCCAAATATATAATGTCAGTACAAAAACCATTAAAAAGGCTTTGGATAATTTGTCTGATGATGGTTATTTAAGATTTAACAGAGGAAGATATGGCGGAACATTTGTGATAGAGCTTCCATCTGTCGGAGAAAATTATACATGGCTTGCGATTAGTCAAGAATACATCTCTAATAATGACAATTAGTCTCAAATACTTGAAAATTATGGGAAGCATGGTATCATAAAAAATGTAAACTTAATAAAAAGGAGAATTATTATTTCAAACGAAGACAGAAACCCTAATAAAGGTAAGGACAAGCCCCTTATAAACGAAAGAATAAGGGCAAAGGAAGTTAGACTAATTGATGCAGACGGAAACAATGTTGGTGTTGTTCCGACTTCGAAAGCATTACAGATGGCAGAAGATGCCGATTTAGATTTGGTTGTAATCAGTGCAAACCAAGCACCTCCGGTTGCAAAAATTCTTAACTTTGGTAAATACAGATACGAGCTTGAAAAAAAAGCTAAAGAAGCTAAGAAAAAACAGCATGTCATTGATATTAAGGAAGTAAAGGTCAGATATAAAATCGATACTCACGATTATGAAGTCAGACTGAAAAATATAAGAAAAT
>CACZPB010000101.1 GCA_902782905.1 uncultured bacterium | reverse complement strand
GCATCAGAAATTTCATCCATTTTTGCTTTTCTCTCTCGCATTCCTTCCGTCAAAATAAATTCTGCACAGTCTTCCGGATTTCCGAATCCAAAATCATAAAGACGTTTCGGCATCACACCTATTATTTCACTGCCGTTTGCTTTGACTTCTGCTGCGCAAGCATACATCATTCCGAGTCTGCTTCCGCCATACACAATATTGAAACCATTTTGTCCAAGAAGTTTGCCCAACTCTGAAGCATCTTTGTAAAAACAAGCATCCAGATTATTTGAAGATGAAGCAAAAACACAGACATTTTTCATTATTTTATGCTCCCGCCAACTAAATAATAATTTGAACAGCAAAGTCCGGTTCCGTCCTTTGCACATTCCTGCCTCTGAATAGATATCGGGTCATTTTGACAAAACGGTTCAAACTTATCTGGATAAATATTCATTCCGAAAACATCTTTTCCCCAAACATTCGGACCTACCGAACCGTTTACGTCATACATTAGCATTCCTGCGACACCGTCTTGAAGTTCACCATACAATTTGTAAGAGAGCACAGCTCCTGAGTATGTAAGATAAAAATCATTGAATCTATAAGTAGCATTAGGATAGGTACCGTTCATAAAGGAAACTTTATACGCACTTACCGGTTCTTTTATCTGACTTGATATTACAGATTTGAAATTTTCTCCAAAATCATATTCTTCGCTTTCGCTATTTGCATTTACTGTATAAATAATATTTGAAAAATCTGCCTGAACATTTCTCCAACGAGAGGTATTCTTCGCTTGCATGCTATCATCAAGTGACATAGGTGCAACCAAAAATGCAACTATTAAAAATATTACAAATAGTATAGAAACTTCTACTATAGTGAATGCTCTTTTCATCTCTCATCCCCTCTTGTTTAATTTATAATTTTGCACCCTACGCCATATCAATATTATGTTTCTCTTTGATAAGTCCGTCGTAAATCCATTCCGGTATGAAATTTTTGCCTAAAATTATCTGTCCATTCATAATATTTGGCGCGTGAAAATCAGAGCCACCCGTAACGATAAGCCCCAAATTTTCAGCCATCGAAGAAAAATATTCTACAATTGCAGGTGAATGTTTTCTGTGATATGCCTCAATACCTCTTAAACCGCAATTCATAAGTTCTTTTATGAGTTTTTCTGCTATATCTATATCGTACGGGTGCGCAATAACCGGAATTCCGCCGGAATCATAAATAACCTCTACTGCATCAAACGGAGATACTGTCTTACGCTCGATATAAACCGGCGAATCTTTGTGAATATACTTGCTATACGCTTCCATAACACTGGATGTACCACCTGCATTAGTAATTGCCTTTGCTATGTGAGGACGCCCGATACTACCGCCTTCTGCTACCATGTCCTTGACATCTTCAAACGCGATTTTAATACCCTCTTTTTTTGCTAGCAACCTTAGTATTTCTTTCGTTTGTTTAATACGTGCAGCTTGCTGAGTCTTTAACAAGGCTTTGAAATCAGGCTTTGTCACATCAGGAAAATAACCTAATATATGCACTTCATAATCTTTGTACAAAGTATTGACTTCAATTCCCGGAATAAGTTTAAAATCAGCACCTTTTTTATCAATATAATCTTTTGCCACTTGATAGGATAAAACATTATCATGATCAGTAAGCGCTATGACTTGCAGTCCGGCTTCGATTGCCAAATCAACTATTTTTTCTGGCGAAAACACGCCGTCAGAATAATAGGTGTGTATATGGAAATCACCTTTCATTGCTTAGAACTCCTTTATTATTATCTACTTCTAAATTAATTCTTTTTATAAGTGTTGATTTTGTTCTATCAATAAGAACTTCAACACCGTTAATTTGCGCAATCGGAGATTCGGCAATTTCATATCTTTCGGGCAGACTTGTCGAAAGCCTGCGTAAAGAAGTTTCAAATTCCATTCCTATAACGCTTTCTACCGCTCCGCAGAAACCGGCATCGGTAATATATGCCATACCTTCATATATTTTTTCATCCGCAGTCTGCACATGAGTGTGTGTTCCGAAAAAACCTTTGATTAAAGCACTATTTTCATCATTATATTTATGAGCCAAAAATTTTGAAAAACAAATTTTCTCCGCAGTTGCTTCTCCGTGAAAATCAATGATTACGTGCGCAACACCCAACTCTTTCAGCCTGTCGATTTCCTCCGTAACTGTTTGCCATGGAGAATCAATAGGCGGCATAAAAACACGCCCCAGAACATTTATAACTGCAAGTTTTTGTCCTTTAACCTCAAAAACTCGTGAACCGACTCCTCTTGTTCCCGAAGGGTAATTTATTGGTCGTACAAGTTTGGTTGCTTCATCAATATATTCAAATATATCTTTTTTATCCCAAATATGGTTTCCTGAAGTAAAACAATCTATGCCTGAAGAAGACAATTCATCATAATTTTTTTTAGTTAGTCCAAAACCGTGAGAAGCATTTTCTATATTAGCAATAACAAAATCCGGTTTTTCACCAATTTTTGAAATAAACGACTTTACGGCAGTACGCCCTTGTCTGCCGGTTATGTCGCCTAAAAAAATTAGTTTTATTGTATATGTAGAGTTTTTCATGTGATATAGGTGAGCAAGTGATTAAGTGAGCAGGTGATTAAGTGGTTTATAAAAATTCTTTATTGTGATTTGTTTGAAAAGTATTTTTAATACTCACTTAATCACTCAATCACTTAATCACTCAATCACTTGTCCTCCTATTTAGCTATTTCAGTTGTTCTGAACTCTCTTACAACTGTAACTTTTATTTGTCCAGGATAATCAAGCTCATCCTCAATTTTTTTAGCAATGTCTCTTGCTAGTTTTTGCGAAGCCAAATCATCAAACATTTCTGATTGAACAATTACTCTAACTTCACGACCTGCTTGTACAGCAAAAGATTGCTTAATCCCTTCGTAACTGTTAACAATTTCTTCTATCTTTTGAAGTCTCTTAATATAGATTTCCAATGTATCACGTCTTGCGCCCGGACGACCTGCAGATATAGCATCGGCAAGTTTTACAAGAACTGCTTCTATTGTGTTTGCAGTAACATCATCATGGTGAGCTTCTATAGCGTGTATAATTTCTTGTTTTTCACCATACCTTGAAGCAAGTTCAACACCAAGTTGTATATGAGTACCTTCTTGAGTTTGGTCAACAGCCTTGCCGATATCGTGCAACAAGCCTGCTCTCTTTGCTACATAGACATTTGCACCGAGTTCAGCCGCCAGCATTCCTGCAATATGCCCGACTTCAAGAGAATGTTTCAGGACATTTTGCCCGTAACTTGTTCTATAATAAAGCCTTCCAAGATTTTTTATAAGCTCTTTATTTAAGCCCATAATACCCATATCGACTGCGGCATTTTCGCCCTCTTTCATAATTTTCTTTTCTACTTCTTCTCTTGATTTTTCAACCATTTCTTCAATTCTCACGGGGTGAATACGCCCATCTTGAATAAGTTTTTCAAGAGCTAATTTTGCAATTTCTCTCCTAACAGGATCAAAAGAAGATAAAACAACAGCTTCCGGAGTATCGTCAATAATCAAGTCTACACCGGTTAATGTTTCCAAAGTTCTGATATTTCTGCCTTCTCTGCCGATTATCCTGCCTTTCATTTCGTCGTTAGGAAGCGAAACTACTGATACAGTTGACTCAACGACTTGCTCCATCATACATCTTTGCATTGTCGTTGATAAAATTTCTTTTGACTTTTCTATAGCGTTTTCTCTTATTTTTGCTTCATTTTCTCTTATTAACTGCATCTGTTCTTGTGCTAAATCACTTTTTAATTGCTCAAGAAGCATCTTTTTAGCATCTTCTGCAGACATTCCGGCGATTCGTTCTAGTTCCGAAGTTTGTTTCTTAATAATATCATCCAACACATCTTCTTTTTCTATAATGTGCTCCTTCATTTTATCAAGCTCTACTTCTTTATCTGTAACTTCTTGAATCTTATTTTCCAACATGTCTTCACGCTTGCTTAGTTTACTCTCTATTTGCGCAAATTCACGTCTGCGTTCTCTCTCGTCATCATTCAATTGTTCTCTCTCAGTCTGCAATGCTTCTTTAGCTTTTATTAAAGCCTCTTTCTGCATGATAGACTCTTTTTCTTGCAAATCTTTTCTAGACTGCTCAGTTTGAAGTACAAGATTTTTGTACTTAACTCTTTGCACTACAATTACAGCAATTAGCACCACGGCGACTAAAATTGCCACGTAAAGTAATCCATTCATCTGGCACCTTTTCTCTTTCTATTTTTTATATATACACGAGACACGGGTACATATAACCTACCCGAAACACTATTAATATTTAATAATAATCTTATCTATCGCATATATCTTCAAAAATTTGTTATCTACTACTAAAAATATCATATCATATTTTGTTAGTTTTGTATATAAAGGGGTAAATATATGTTAAGTAAATTTTTATTTGATATTTGTTCAACATTAAATTACCGAATTAGGGAATAG
>CACZPB010000100.1 GCA_902782905.1 uncultured bacterium | reverse complement strand
CGTCAGAAGTTAATAAAGTTTTAGTATCTCGACATCAAGCTAGCTGTCACCCTGAACTTGTTTCAGGGTCTTGTAAGATGCTGAAACGAGTTCAGCATGACAGCCTAATTCTAGTGAGCAAGTCAAGACAGTTTCCTTTTTTTATTTATCTTTATCATCCGGCTTTTTGTTCGGATCGTCATCTTGACCGTTTTGATTTGTCTCAGGCGGTGTTTCAACTTCGGGCGGAAGTTCAGCCCCTTCTTCCGGCACTTCCATACCCTCAGGTACTTCAAGCTCGAGATCCTCAACAACTCCGAGATATCCTTCATACCCTTCAACACGCTCGTCATATACATCGCTAAGGTTTGAATTTAAATCCTGTGTGGCTTCTCTTGCTGCTATCTCAGTTTCTGCTTTTTCAGCATAGCTTTGTTGTTGTTCTCTGACTTTATTAAATTCTAGACCAGCAGTTATCCCTTCTGCAGTTGCTATTCCTGCAGCTATTGTTTGAGCTGTGCCATAAGCTATAATAGGCGCACCTCCAACAAGCAAACTTTTACCATATGCTATCTTTTTTAAGCCTGCTGTTAATCCTAGACCACCGCTTGTAGTAATGCCTGCTGCCCCAAGCATGCCAATCGCGGCAGTTGCTTCTACCATTTTCGCATTATCTTTTGTAGCTTCATCAAACTCTGCCGCAAAATCTGTTAAACCGTTGATTTCTTCTATTTTTTCCGAAGCATCATCAAATGTATCCTGATACTCACCCATTTCGTCATAAATTTCTCCAACTACATCAGAGGTTTCGTCAGTTGTTTCTTGTATATTTACTCCGAGCTCTTGCAATATAGGAATAAGTCCTTTTAGTTCTTCCTTTTCTTCGTCCGTCAATGGCGTTCCTGATTTAACTTTTTCCATGAGTTCATCATATCTGACTTTGTAGTCATCATAATTTGCGTAATTATCTTCATTTTCACTGTTAGCTTCTTCGTTGGCTTCTTCTGCTTCTGCTGAGAGTTCTTCCAATGTTTGGTCAGCTTCTTCCATTATGCCTTCTTGGTCTGCTATCTCTCCTTGTGCGACTCCCATTTCTTCAGTGAGTGTTTCACAAGCATTTGCAGGATCTTCATTTGGTTTAGCTGTTATTAAATAAGTTCCACTCGCAGTAAGGGCAGCCCCAACTGCTGCAGCAGTTATTGTTTTTGATAATGTCATTGCACCAGGTTTCGTCATAGCTCCTTTCGATAGAGATGTTATCGTTGCAATAACACCCAATACGCCACCAGCTAATCCGCCAACCCCTGCACCCACCACACCGGCTGTAACGCTACTGACACCATCCGTAGACCCGTCGTGTCCGCTTTTGTCTTTGCCGCGCTCTACGCCGTCATTATGTGATTCGTTTTTCTCATCGTCACTTATAACGTACTGATTATTATCGTTTGTTGCTCTCAGTGTCCAAGTAGTATTAATTTCCTTTGAGTATTTAGATTGGATTGTGCTTATATCTTCAGCTGTTACGCCGAGAGTGTTCCCGCCATAATTGTAGTTATACCACGCTTTATAAGCGCCGCCTGCTGTTGAAATGTCATAGTTTCCTTGAATCGCCATAATCCCTCCATTTTCGAGTTAATTTTGAGCAAATTAGTATAATTTATATTCTTTTTCAATTATGTTATCGGCACAAATGCTCAAAAACTTTAGGATATTCGGGTAAATATTGAAAAATTGTTACAAAAGTTTACAAAAAATATCAAATCAAGTGCGACAAAATGCGTAAATTTAACGCACTTCCCCTCGCCCTTGAGGGGAGAAGGTGAGCGAAGCTCGGATGAGGGTGGGTATAATTTTTTATTCTACTACTTCAAAGACTCTATCAATTCTTTAATAACGTCTTCTTGAGCGGTAATTTCTTCTATTCTCGCATTGGTCTGTTCTACAAGCTCACGAGGCGCGTTAGCAACAAATTTCTCATTTTTCATTCTGCCAACTAAAGAATTCTTTTCGTTTGTAAGTTTTTCCAGTTTCTTTTCTTGTCTCTTAATCTCTGAGCTCAAATCAATTAAGTCAGCCAGAGGTACAATGAGTTTTGAGGTTGAAACCACAGCCGTAGCACTCTTTGGAGGAGTCGGAACGTCAGACCCCGCATAAGTTATCTTATTAACTTTTGCAAGTCTTTTTATATAAGATTCAATAGAGTTAAAGATTTCCTTTTCTCTTCCTTCCGCTCTGATTTCGACATCAACTGTTGCAGATGTCGGAATATTAAAGCTTTGTCTTACGTTTCTCAAAGAGGTTATTGTATCAAATACCATCTTCATTTCTTCCGCTTCTGTCGGGTAAGCCAACTCTTTCTTGTATGTCGGATACTCAGCAATAATCAAGGCGCTTGGCTTGTCGACTTCTGCGCTTAGCCCGATACTTCTTAGCCCCTGCCAAACTTGTTCTGTAATATGAGGCATAATCGGATGGAGTAATCTCAAAGACATATCAAGAACGTATCTCAAAACTCTTTGTGTATTCAGTTTAAGTTCGCTGTCTTGAAGTTGAATTTTTGAGATTTCCACATACCAGTCGCAGTATTCGGAACGGAAAAAGTCGTAGAGTACGTGCGCAATTTCGCCGATTCTGTAATCTTTCATGTTCTCATTAACAAGCTTTGCTGTCTCATTCAATTGGTTAAGTATCCATTTATCAACCAGAGTTAATTTATCCTTATCAATTGGCTTGTCATCGACCCCTTCAAGGTTCATAAGTACAAATCTTGAAGCGTTCCATAGTTTGTTAGCAAAATTTCTTCCGTATTCAAATCTTTCGTCGGAAATTTTTATATCTTGACCGCCGTACGTGCAAAGTGATGTCATTGTGAACCTTAGTGCATCACAGCCATACTTGTCAATAATTTCAACAGGGTCAATAGTGTTACCCTTAGAT
>CACZPB010000099.1 GCA_902782905.1 uncultured bacterium | reverse complement strand
GGAGATTCGAACTCCTGACCCTCTGCGTGCAAAGCAGATGCTCTACCAGCTGAGCTAAACCCCCATCGGTCTAACATTTATTATAATACATGCTAATTTTTTTTTGTAAAGAGGGAAAATCCATGCTTTTTATAGTTATTATTACATCTGTATAAATACTTAACTATACAAATTCAAATGGAGTAGGAATTTTTACCTCTGAGCCTTTTGCAATTGCGCATAACGCTAAAACGATAACGATAACATTCCAGATATATAAGATAGGAACCAATATTAGTCCGATTAGCCACCCGATTATTGGTATAATACATACAAGTGATACCAAAAATATAAACAATTCGAAATTGAAGGTAGCTTTGGATATATTATAGCTGTTTTCATCTATGTAATTTTTACCAAATAAAATTACCAACATAGAAGGTATAAAAAAGAAAAACAGCGAGAGCAGAACAACCGATACTGCGATTAATTTGTCTCTATCTTCTCTAAATATTGGCATAATTGGTTTCATAATTTTCTCCTACAATTTTTTTACCATTTCTTCTAAGCATATTTTTACATGTGCATAATTTAATCCGCCCTGCATATAAGCCGCATATGGTGCTCTCATAGGGCCGTCAGCGGAAAGTTCAATCGTTGAACCTTCAATAAAAGTTCCACCTGCCATAATTACTTTATCTTCATACCCCGGAATATACTCAGGGATAGGTGTTACATATCCGTTTACAGGTGAGAGTGATTGAATAGTTCTGCAAAACTCCTCCAACTTATCTCCGTCACCAAAGATTATATTTTGTATAATATCCGTTCTTTTTTCATTATATTTTGGTATTGAATTAAATCCGATATCTTCAAAAACCTTTGCTGCTAAAACAGCTCCCTTAACCGCTTCTGAAACGACAGAAGGTGCCATGAACAAGCCTTGGAATATCAATCTGTGCTGATTAAACATTGCTCCGCCTTCTGACCCAATTCCGGGGGCTGTCAAACGGTTTGCGGCTCTATCAACATATAAACCCTTACCTGCTATATAGCCTCCGGCTTCTACAATTCCGCCGCCGGGGTTTTTAATAAGTGAGCCGCCAATTAAGTCTGCGCCGACTTCTAACGGTTCGCGTTTATCTACAAACTCGCCGTAACAATTATCGACAAAGCAAATACAATCAGGATTTTTTGACTTCACAACTTTACAAATTCGCTCTATATCATCAATTGAAAGCGATTTCCTTGTAGAATATCCTTTAGAGCGTTGAATAAGCACCATTGTAGTGGTATTATCAATCATCGCCTCAAGTTTTTTGTAATCCACATCTGAACCATCCAAAAGCGGAACTTCATCGTACAAAACGCAGTTCCCTATAAGTGAAGAACGTTTTGTTTCTTCGTCTCCTGCCGTTCCGATAACTTCCTGCATAGTATCGTAAGGGGCGCCTGCAACAGATATTAGTTTATCTCCTGCTCTTAGATTTCCAAAAAGTGCACAGGCAAGGGTATGTGTACCTGATGCAAAGTGAATTCTAACCAGCGCTTTTTCTGCCTTAAATACTTGCGCAAAAGTTTTGTCCAAAACCTCTCTGCCCAAATCGTCATGCCCGTAACCAGAAACCGTATAAAAATGTTCCGGTGCAACCTTATTATCAAAAAAAGCTTCTAAAACCTTTCTCTGATTATAGTCTCTAATCTCGTTTATATAATCAAATTCTTTTTCTAACTCTTTTTCAGCTTGTTTAAAATCGTAATTCATATTCTCCGTCCAGAAATCTAAGATTTCAGTCCTCCATCAAGGGGAGGGTACTTTACTAAATAATATTAAAAATAAATACAGCAGTCAAATTGTGGCTTTATACCATTTCTCTGAGTTTTTTGAGTTGGTCTCTAATCTCTGCTGCACGTTCAAAATCAAGTATTTTAGCGGCTTTATGCATATCTTTTTCGAGTTTTGAGATGAGTTTCGGCAAATCTTTTTTATCAATACCCAAATCAACCATTTCTTCGGCAACAATATCTTCAAAGTCTCTATAGCTTGCAACGAGTGACAGAAGGTTGTTTTCAATAGGTTTTTTAATCGTTTGCGGAACAATTCCGTATTTTTTGTTATATTCAAGCTGAATTTCACGTCGGCGGTTTGTTTCATCTATTGCTTTTTGCATAGATTCCGTAATTTTGTCCGCATACATAATAACTTCGCCGCAAGCATTACGTGCCGCACGACCTATAGTCTGGATAAGGCTTGTTTCAGACCTCAAGAATCCTTCTTTGTCGGCATCCATTATTGCAACCAAAGAAACTTCCGGAATATCAAGCCCTTCTCTTAACAGGTTTACGCCTATTAAGACATCAAACTCTCCGAGTCTTAAGTCTCTCAAAATTTCAACACGTTCTATTGATTGAATTCCGCTGTGCAGATATCTGACCCTTATTCCTTCCTGCAAGAAATAATCGCACAAGTCTTCTGCCATTCGTTTTGTTAATGTTGTAATCAAAACTCGCTCATCTTTCTTGGCACGTTTTGAAATTTCTTGTTTCAAATCAGGTATTTGACTCTCAATCGGTCGCACAGAAATCTTAGGATCAACAAGCCCAGTTGGTCTTATTATTTGCTCAACCAAGTTTTGTGAGGTTTGTTTTTCAAAATCACTCGGGGTCGCTGAGATATAAATCTTCTGTCCGACTTTTGCAAAAAATTCATCCCATTTTAAAGGTCTGTTATCTTTTGCACAAGGGAGTCTAAAGCCAAAATCAACAAGTGTTTGTTTTCTGGATGCATCTCCGTGGTACATTCCGTTTAACTGAGGAAGTGTAACGTGAGATTCATCAATAACGGTCAAAAAATCTCCTTGAAAATAATCTAAAAGTGTTGCAGGAGCAGAACCTACAGGTCTGCGCTCAATTATTCTTGAATAATTTTCAATTCCCGTACAATACCCCATCTCTTTAATCATTTCGATATCATACTTTACTCTCTGTTGTAGTCTTTGTGATTCAAGGATTTTGTTTTCGCTCTCAAGCTCCGTCACTCTGTTTTTAAGCTCTGCTCGAATCATTGCTATAGTTTCATCTTCATTTTCATCGTATGCGATATAGTGCACAGCAGGGTAGATATAAACGCTCTCAGGTGCTTCAAGGATTTCTCCTGTGGTATTATCAATTCTTACAATTTTTTCTATTTCATCACCAAAGAAATAAATTCTTGTAATAATTTTTTCGTAAGCGGGCATAATTTCTAAAATATCGCCTCTTGCTCTAAAGGTTGCGCGCTCAAGCACTAAGTCATTTCTTGTGTACCTTGTCATAACAAGGTGTTTAATCAGGTCATTGCGCTCTAAAGTATCACCGACAGATACTTGAATTGTTCCTCTAAAATAGCTTTCAGGAAGTCCCAAACCATATATGCAGCTGACTGAAGCAACGATTATGACATCATTCCTTTCATACAGGCTTCGAGTTGTATTGTGTCTTAAGCGGTCAATTTCTTCGTTAATGCTTGCTGATTTTTCTATATAAGTATCAGTTCTTGGAATATAGGCTTCCGGCTGATAATAATCGTAGTAAGAAATAAAGTATTCTACGGCATTATTTGGAAAAAGTTCTTTAAATTCATTATAAAGCTGTGCTGCAAGTGTCTTGTTATGTGCAATAATGAGTGTCGGTTTTTGAACCCGCTCAATTACGTTTGCAATTGTAAACGTTTTACCTGAGCCGGTGATACCTAAAAGAGTTTGGCTGTCATCTCCTCTGTTAAGTCCCTCAACAAGCGAATCAATAGCCTTTGGCTGATCTCCTGAGGGTTTGTATTTAGAAACTATTTCAAACTTTCTTTGCATAACACAATTATCACATGCAAGGTATATTTATTCAACGAAATTTTTGTTCGGCAGAATTTTAAAAATGCCGAAGCAAATAAGTGAGTTTGTTACTTTTTTATTTTTAGCCAATACCATGACTTTTAAAAATTTATCATTAATAAGATATCATCTAAACGGATGAAATTTAGCTATACAAGTCAAGAATATTAATAATATTCCGATATTATTAAAGGAAGGACGGTACAAGTGTTTAACACAATGAATACAATACGCCCGCGCCCGTATACACAGGCAAATGGGAACTATAAGGCAAATGGTGGCGAGACCGACAAAGACGGTCACAATCAGAATGCCCAAGACCAACAACAGGGTCAAAATTCCCAAGTGGTAGCGCGCGGAAGAGCGGAAGATATTCAAAATCAGGGTCAAGACCAAGTAATCATTGGCGAACGCTCTGCCGTGTATTCTCCTGCTGCAAATGCTTATCCAAAAGCATTTCCACAACCACAAACATACAAAGTAAATACGCCGCCTCCGATAAGGCATGTACAAGGCAATCAAATCAACCCTATGCAATATCAGGCAGCAATGGCACAACCGCAAAATACGGCGGCTCCAACTGCGGCTGCACCGGCATCTCAAGCTGCCCAAAGAAGTAACAGAATTAATATTGCACAAATCTTAAAAGATTTTAGAAACACTATAAAAGCAATTGCGACTCCGCCTGAAATCGAAGAACAGGTAAACAGATATTTGGAAATTGTAGGAGAGCAAGTTAGAGACGCACACCCGCAAGTTAATCTTGTACAGAGCAATCTGAAAATTGCAGCATCATTGCTGGATAAATATATTTCCGAAACTCTTAATAAAGAGTCAAAAGTTGTTCAAAACTGGCTTGATGCTCTGTTCTTGCAAAGAATAGATTATAGCTACAACGAAAACGATGTAAATCCGAATTTCTTGGTAAAATTCCCTGACCAAGAAAATAAGGCTGAGCAACAACCACAACAAGAACAGGAACCGGTACAAGCACAAGAGAGCTCTCAGCAAGAAATCCAGTCCGAATCAATTCATGCTGAAGCTCAAGAAGTTATTGAAATCGAACCTGAAGAATTGACTTTGGAAGAAGAATTCATTCAAGCTCAGAAAACGATTTCTCAAAAACCAAATATTACGATTATTCCACAGGATACAAAATTGAAATCTCTGTTTGTAGAAGCTAAAAAACAAGCTTTTGCAAACAACCCGCAGCGTGCGATGGCAATGTTTAGAGAAGCTTTTAACAGAGCATCAGAGCTTAAAGATAATGAAACACAATCAAGAATTTGTCTCGAAATAGGAAAGATTTATGACGACAATGACCACTTTGTACAGGCTCTTAACAGCTATAACAAGTCGCTTCAATACACAACAGATGTTAATGTAAAATCACGCGCCCACTTCTCCATGGCGCAAATTTACGATGATGTAAATCAAATAGAGCCTGCAATGAAACATTATATGACATCTATCTCTTATGCAGGCAAATCTGATGATTTAATCGGACAATCAGATTCTCTTACAAGAATGGCAAATATTTTTACGGATAAATATAATGAAGAAGCTTTTGAATACTATGATGTAGCTAAAAAGCTTGTGGAACAAACCGCTGACTGCTCAATGAAAGGCTATGTTTTGAGTAATACAGCAGATGCCTGCGTACAATTTAAGAAAAACGATAAAGCGCTCAAGTACTATGCAGAAGCTGTTAAAAACTATGAAAAAACAAATTCTAAAGAAGAAATTGCTCAAAATTATAAATCAGCTGCTGAACTTATGATTAACTTTAATAGTCCAAATAAAGCAAAATCTCTGCTTAAAAAAGCACTCATTAATGCTGTCAAAACAACTAACGAAGATTTAATTGCAGAAGTTAATACGCTGCTAGCTTCCGTTGAAGGTTAATAAAGACTCGGGCTTTAGGTGTTGTTCTTTTCTGAAGAAAAGGAACAAATATTTTTCTCTCCTCTCTTTCTCTTATTACCAATGTTCACGTATAATATAATTACATGGAAAATCTTGAACAAATAAAAAAAGCTATAGAAATTGAGGTTAAATACAAATATATTAACATCAACGGGAGAACGCGCAGTTTTGCCTCATTTATCTGCTCTGAACTCAGAAAAGAAATTAAAGCTTCAAAAAATCCAAAATGGCAAGTCATGCTTGAATTTTTTGAGCGCTATCAAATGGATTCTCTACCTCAAAGGAAACGTTCGCTGGAAAAACTTGTTAAACTCATAAAAAACGACGGGCAAGAAGATAAAAAAAATGAAGGCGAAAAGGATAAAAAACTTACACTAAAATCTGATGTTATGTACCTTAAAGGTGTCGGTCCGAAGCTCGGTTATTTATTAAACAAACTTGGAATATGTACTGTCTCAGATCTTCTGTATTATTTCCCGAGAAAATATGTTGACTATTCTACAAGAACACGTATTCGTGATCTTGAAGCCGGCGAAACAACAACAATTTTCGGGAGTATAAAATCTGTAGAAGCTTTTACTACAAAAAACAATCTTGGGGTCGTAAAAGTCAAAATTTCCGATGGCTCAGGAAGTATTAACCTCAACTTCTTTTCATCCAAAACAAACAAATATACTCTTGAGCGTATGAAAAGCCAATTCCCGAAAGGTTCCGGTATTATGGTCTCAGGCACTGTAAAAATAAATCCCTATGACGGAATGCCGACTCTTGATAAACCGACTTATTCCATCATGGATTACGAAATGAGTGACAATTCCAATCTTAATTTGGCAAGAATTGTTCCGATTTACCCCCTTAGTGAGAATCTTAATATCAAAGCCTTGAGAAAAATAATTTTTAATGCAATACAAATTTTTAAACCGGAAATTCAGACGGTTTTGCCAAAATACATTATTGAAAAATATCACTTGCTTGAAAAAAATGAAGCCATCTCAGAAATCCATTTTCCAAGTGACAATGACAAACTTCAACAAGCAAGGTACTCTCTTGTTTTTGAAGAACTGTTCCTGATTCAACTGAGGCTTGCGCTTTTAAGAGAAGAAAACAACAAAAATCTATCCTCAATCCCTCTGGCTGTGAAACGGGACGGGCTTGTTATGAAATTTATAGAAGGTTTGCCGTTTAAGCTAACAAGCGCTCAACAGCGAGCTGTTAACGAAATCTTAAACGACTTGAATTCTACTAAGCCTATGCAAAGACTGCTTCAAGGCGATGTTGGAAGCGGAAAGACAGTTGTTGCCTGCATTATGCTGCTTGCTGCTATAGAAAACGGTTATCAAGCTGCAATTATGGCACCAACCGAAATCTTAGCGGGGCAGCATTATAATAATCTAACGAATTGGCTGACTCCTCTTGGTCTCAGGGTTGAACTTTTCCTTGGCAGCATCGGGAAAAAACAGCGCAGAATTTCTGAAGCTAACCTCAGAAATGGTCAGGCAGATATAGCAGTCGGAACTCACGCTCTTATTCAAGATAATATTGAGTTTGCAAATCTTGGTGCAGTCGTAATCGACGAACAGCACCGTTTTGGAGTAAAACAAAGGCTTGCACTGAGAAAAAAATCCCAAAACCCGCAAATTCTTACAATGACTGCAACTCCAATTCCAAGAACACTTGCAATTACTCTCAACGGAGACCTCGACTTAACGATTATCGATGAGCTTCCGAAAGGCAGAAAACCAATATTAACTACCATGACAAATTCCAGAAAACAGATAGCGGAGCTTATAAGGCGCGAAGTTAATGCAGGAAGACAAGCCTATATAGTCTATCCTTTGATTGATGAGAGTGAAACTCTCTCTGCAAAAGCCGCTACAGCAGAAAAAGAGCGCTGGCAAAATGAAATTTTTCCTGAATTTAAAGTCGGACTTCTGCATGGAAAACTTAAGAATGATGAAAAAGAAGAAGTTATGCAAAAGTTCAAAAACAAAGAATATGATATTCTTGTTTCGACAACTGTTGTCGAAGTCGGGGTTGATGTTCCGAATGCAACGGTTATAGTCATAGAAAATGCTGAACGCTTTGGACTCTCACAGCTTCACCAACTTAGAGGCAGAGTCGGAAGAAGCGATCTTCAATCTTACTGTATTTTAACAACAAATACAAACTCGCAGGAAACCAAAGCAAGGTTAAATATAATGACACAAACAAATGACGGGTTTGTTATCGCAGAAAAAGACCTTCAAATCCGAGGCCCCGGAGAGTTCTTGGGAACTCGCCAAAGTGGGCTTCCGGACATGATTATAGCCGATATAGTTAATGATGCTAAAATTCTCGAACAAGCAAGATGCGAAGCTATAGATTTTGTAAAACATAATGATATAAACAACTTCCCACTGCTTCAAGAAGCAAAAGGACTGAACTTTGACGGAGATTTGTTTGGAGCAGGCTAGTTACTTTTTCTTTAATAAAAAAAGTAATCAAAAAGCGGATTGTTGGCAAAGTGCAAATGTTCATAATATAATACCCCTAGCTTGTACAGGAATTATAATATATAATAAACCAAATTCAATATAGTTTTTAGGTCAAACATTGCCAAACCTGCATTTTTCATAATTTTAAAATTTCTTAATCACTCACTCACCTGCTCGTTTAATTACTGTTTCAAACGATTTACCAATCCAAAGCTCCGTAGTTTTTAAGTCTTTCAATACGTGCCTTGTGAGAATTGATAATTTTCTGGAGTCTGTTTTGTTCACCCTTGTTCGGGGAAACTTTTATCATAGCTTCGTAGTTTATTATTTCTTCTTTCAGTTTTCTGATTTTTCGCATTTCAGCTTCTTTTTTTAAAAAAATCTCTCCCGAAAAACCGCAATCTTCAGGAATAAAAGCAAACGGTGATGAAGGATAATTCATGCAAATGTCAGGTTTATTAGAATTTGTACAAAGATTGCCTTCAAGGAATTTGCAGCGGCAATATGTAATTTCTCCTTCGCTATCCAAAGGTGTTAGCATGCTCGCAAAATCAGGAGTTAATATCTGAATTCCGTCAAAATAAAGGGTTTTACCCTCAAAATCTACTTTTATACGCTTGCAGCATGAGCCGCATTTTTTACAAAAATCTTCATACATACATATAATTATACATTTAATATAGGATAGGCAAAGGGGGTAAATAGATATAAAATGTAAGTAACACAAAAGAATAGGAGAAATTTGATATGAAAAAATTAGTTTTAACTTTAGGTATAGTTTTCGCTGTATCAGGTGCAGCATTTGCTGACGGAAATGCTTTTACGCCACTAAATTTTAATGACACTTCATACGGAACAACAACATCAACACCTGCGGCATCAAATACATCTAATACTACTGAGCTTGATGCAATAGGAAACGGCAATATCCAAAATGCTATCCAACAACTTGATAATGCACAAGTCGATATCAGAAATGAACTTCTTAACTCAAAAACAAAATACGCTGATATTGATGCTCAATACAAATTGATTAAAACAGAAAGAGCAGCTCTAAAGAAACAAGTACGCTCAATAGAAAGAAGAATAAGAGATATTGATAAAGCAAAAGAAAAAATCAGAAAAAATATGGTTTAGATTTTTGATTATAAACTAAAACAGGCGCGAAGCTAAGCTTCGCGCCTGTTTTAGTTTTATTTTCGGGAAAGTTATGGCGATTCTTTAAAATGTAGAATGTAGGGTGCGTTGTTTAAACGCACCTATTAATGTTTATTCTCCCCAGATTGAGGGAGTTAGAGTAAGGTTGGGGTTTTGCACAAACAACAAAATACAAACAATAATGTGAACAGGTTTGCGGGGCAAATTGCCCCGCATACCGTTCTTTAGCATGAACATTTTAAAACTCTCTGCTCGCAAGTTGTTCCTCATAATGGTAGGAATGATGTTTATTTGTAGCAGATACGAATGAGGCTCGCTTGTAGTTTCAAAATAATCTTGTAGTCTTGTGGAATGCGAGCCGACCAAGTATGAGAAATTTTTTGGTTCTTTTTTGTAAAAAATAACAACAAATACCCTATTAAACGCTTTTGTTTTATAATATTTTCAAGGGTAATAATTAGAGGTGTTTATGAAAAAATTTTTGAAAATATTTGGTATTTGTGTATTAGGGGTTTTGGCTCTTATTTATATATGTTTTTTATTTGTACTTCCAAACGTTATAGATTTGAATCAATACAAGCCTTTGGTTAAGGATTTAGCCAAGGAGCAGGCAAAGTTGGATGTTGATCTGGGGGATATAAAGGTTGTCACAACTCCGCTTTTGGGTGCTGGGGTAAAAATTGACGGTATCAAGGTAAATCTTCCTGACGGTTCGCTTTTGCTTTCAACGGATAGTGTAAAGGCAAGGATTTCGGTTCCTAGTTTGCTTTTATTGACAGTCAAGGTTTCTTGTTTTGATGTAGAAAATCCGTTTGTAAATCTTGAGATAGCAGAGGACAATGTTGACTATAAGGTTGTAAAACTTGTAGAGGATATTTTAAACGCTAATAAAGAAAAAACTTTGGGTGAGGAAAAGGTTGTAACCGAGACTTGGTTTAACCCAGCGTGGATAAGAATTAAGGTTCCTTGCGCAAAGCTTCATAATTACAAAGTTTTGGTAAAGGATCTTAAGAGCAAGCATTATCTTGATTTGCATGGTGAAGAATTAAGGGCGGGATATTTTAACGGTAAAACTGCTAAGCTGAAGACTTATGCAGAGTTATTCAGTGATGAAAATAAAAATATAACGGCAAAGGTTGATATTAACACTTTTATACCAAAATCCGAACCAAAACTTGATGCAGAAGACGATCCTGCTGAAAGAATTGATATACCGTTTGTTAACCCTGTTGCGATGTACAGAAATTATGATTTGAAGGCTGATTTGGATACAAAGATGAGGATAAGAAATCATAAAAACGGCATCACATCATTTGGACATTTGAATATAGATAATATAGAGTTAAAGGTTTCTCAGCTCAAATTACCGAAAAGTTATTTGCACTTGAAAACTTTTGAACATACTTTGAATTTGGATACTAATATATATGCGGCACAAAGTCAGAATATACAGCTTTTGGGTAAAGCAAACTATAGCCGCCGCCCTTGGATTGATATGAGTATCAAGACAGGCGAAATTAAGTTTAATGATATGCTAATTCTAGCAAGAGCCTTTTTGGATTCTTTAAATATTAAGCATGAACTTGCGCAGTTTAGAGCAGATGGTTCTCTTGTGGCGGATTGTTATATCAAGACAAACTTTAAAAAACTAAAATCAGACGGATTTTTTAAAGTAAAAAACGGCGGTTTGGCTGTCAGAAGCTTGGGGCAGGTTATTTCGAGAGCTAATATTAATTTGAATTTGGCAGGCAGCGTTTTGAACATACAAAATTCAAGCTTGTTTGTTAATAATTCTAAGATTAGCGTAGACGGAACTATAGATAAAAAATCTGTTGCGGATATAAAGATTAACACTCAAAAACTTCCGCTTCCGTCGCTGTTTTATGCATTTGCGCCAAAGAATTTGAGAGACGCTTATAATTTCCGCTCAGGTGATGTAACTCTCAATTTAGCATTAAAAGGTAAATTAAAAGAGGCTGTCGGAGAAGCTCAATTTGCTTTAGAAAATCTCGTTTTAGGCGACAGGAAAAACACATTTATGCTAAGAGACCAAAAACTTAGTGCGCTTTTCTCAACTGATGCTAAAACAAAGGCGCTAAAGGGAGATATTAGTAACAACAACTTGTCTTTTACTCTCCCCAAAACACAATCTTCTGTTGTTATTCCAAAATTTGACTTATCAATAGCAGATAAAAATATAAATATTGCGGAAAATTCACTTAAATTTAATGATAACTCTATTATTAAATTTTCAGGAGCAATAACAAACTATGAAAAACTTAAAGATATTCACTTTGAATCGGCAGGGTCTGTTAATACAAATGATTTGATAAAACTTATTGGCAGAGAGCTTAAGCCGTTTATAAACTCAAAAGGTTCAATTCCTGTAAAATTAACCTTTGACGGTGACAAGAAAAAGCAAACAATGCTTGCTCAGGCGCTAGCGGACAAAGATAATTTTATTACTCCTGTAGAATTTACTGAGATTGGCGGAAAACAAACTTCGCTTCAATCTGTTATAGATTTCAAACCAAACAGAATAAAGATTAAGAAAACAGGCTTGTTTACCCGCACAGTTAGTGTTGATGATAAAGGTAATGAGGTTGTAAACCTTGATAGTATTATTGATGTTGATGGTACAATTGCCGGAGACAGAATTAATCTTATAAAAGTTCATATACCAAAGAACTTGAGCGGAAAGATTTTCGTGTTCCCGCGCTCAAGTTTTCTTGTTTCAAACTCAAGATTGTTTGCATACGGTTTGGCTTCAAATCCGAGAATAAGAGGCGGAATTAATCTTAGGGAAGTCAACATTCCTGAACTTTTGACAGGTGTTGATAATGTTAATCTTGATTTTGTTGCACATAATTTGAACTTTGGTGTAGAAAACGTTAAATTAAACGGTTCTGATATCAGCGCAAAAGGAACTTTGGATATGAATCCAAGCGCGATATTAAATGTTTCGGGACTTGATGTTTCTTCAAATTATATCAACTTGGAGAGAATGCTTAAGGTAGTCGATTTGGCAATGAAATACGTTCCAAAAACTGCTTCAGGCAATAAGCCTTCTTCTGCATCTTCTCAGGATATTCCTGTTACCGTTCAGAGCGGAACGATTGATATGAGAAGAATTGTTACGGGAAACATTCAGGTAAATAATACGACTGCAAGAATGGCTTTAAGAAGAAATATTCTCGGGTTGAGAGATTTAAGAACAAATATATTTAAAGGCAGTGTTAACGGAGACGTTTTTGTAAATTTAGTTAAACTGCTCGTAAATGTTGATTTGAGAGGAGAAGGTATTGATGTTGCAAAAGCAATGCTTGACGCTACCGGCATGAAGGATATGCTTTCAGGAACAGCTAAATTTGATGCGAAGCTCTCCATTAACGGTAATGCCAAAACTCCGCAAGAGCAAATGAAGGGTATTGAAGGCGATATTAATTTTGATGTGGTTGACGGACAGTACGGACCTTTTGGTAAGATAGAAAATCTTATTATTGCCGAAAACATAAGAGACTCTCAATTCTTCCAAACGGCTTTGGGCGGAGTAATCAATTCTTTGACATCTATTGATACAACGCACTTTGCAGATTTGAGCGGACATTTGAAATTGGAAGGCGGAGTTTGCCACATCGACCCGATTACATCATTAGGTAATGTTCTTACGCTCCATATTTTTGGTAATTTTGATTTGGTTAAAAATTATGCGGATATGAAGGTTAGGGCAAAAATGTCATCAATAATTTCCAAGGTATTAGGGCCATTGAATGCAATAAATCCGATAAATATTATGAATAGCGCAGCAAGCTTGAATGTTGTTACAGCAAAAGCATTTTCTCTTTTCTGCGAAGTTGTTCCAGCTGATGAACTTAACACACTCCCAAGTTTTGAGAATAGTTACGTTGATTCAGGTGCTGCAAAGTTCCAATTGAGGGTTAACGGAGATGTAGCAAAACCGCTTACTCTTGTAAAATCATTTAAGTGGCTCACATCTCAAGCTCAGTTTGATGAAGCTATGAACTTTGTAAGCGCTCTGCCTGACCCTGTAGAGGGTTCAACCGCTACAAACATAGAAGAAGCGATTGCTGAGGCTAAAGCTCTTGAGGCAGAGAAGAAAACAGTAAAATATAAATTGAAACACTTGTTTGATAGAAAAGCGGATAAATAGTTTTGGTAGAGTGATTGGTATGCTTAAAAAACTTTCTAAAAAAGCTTTAATACACACAATATTGATAATAACTTCTCTTTTATCAATATTTCCGTTTGTGTGGCTTACATCGACTTCTCTAAAAGGTATAGGAGAAGATATTTTTGCATATCCGCCAAAACTTATTCCCGTGGACTTTACATTCCAAAACTATATTGATGTTTGGGGAAAAGTCGATTTTATGGCTTATTTTTGGAACAGCGTGATTGTTGCAGCTTTAACAGTTGCCTTAAATCTTATATTGTCTTCACTTGCTGCATATCCTCTGGCAAGGATGCAGTTTAGAGGTAAAAAGTTTGTATTCTTTTCAATACTTGCAACAATTATGATACCGTTTCAAGCAATAATGCTTCCTGTATATATTATTACTCTAAAACTTCACCTGATTGACAGCGTTAATAACGTTATGGGATATATAGGGCTTGTAATGCCGTTTGCAGTTTCTGCTTTTGGTATTTTCTTGATGCGTCAGGCTTTTTTGAAGGTACCTAAAGAAGTTGAAGAAGCTGCAATTGTTGACGGGTGCAATGTTTTTCAGATGTTTACGCGTGTTGTACTCCCGATGGTTAAGCCAACACTTGCAGTGCTTGCTGTCTTTACATTTATAGGTTCTTGGGGTGAATTTTTGTGGCCGAGTATTATGCTTACAAAAGACAGTATGTACACTCTTCCTGTTGGCATAAATAACTTGCAAGGTATGTTTTCTTCAAATTGGAGATTTATAGCAGCAGGCTCAATTATATCAACAATACCTATAATAATATTTTTCTTAATGATGCAAAGATACTTTATTTCAGGCGAAAACGACGGCGCTGTAAAAGGCTAGGGGTAAAAGTATATTAAATTTTTAAGTTTTGTCATACTAAAATTTTACGGATATTATTATCAATATGAAAGCAGTAGCGTGGGTCTTGACCCATGAACTGGAATTAACAGCGTCGTTTAAACATCTTCTTTCATAAAGTTTTCAGGCAGTTCTTTATCCAACAATTCTCCGAATTCAGCAAAGCTCAAATCCAAAGCCCTTACAACTTTTGCAATGTTTTAGAATGATGTTTGTCTGTTAGCATTGATGATATCATCATACGTAGAATTGGGAATATCATTCCCCAAACAAAAATCCGTGTACTTTATTCCTAAATTTTTTCGTTCTGAATCTACAATATGAGAAACAGCTTCATAAAGTTTTCTTTTATTATCTTGCATTATCTTTACCCGATTTATTACTATTATTCATAGTTCTTTAGCATTTCGTCAAGTAAGTTTTTCATATCTTCTCTATATGTTTTAGGAGTTTCGATTTCACAGTTTATGTCATATCTCAGAAGCCTTGAAAATAAAAGTTCTTTGTTTTCACCTTTGTTAGAAACAGTTAATTTTCCGTTAGCTCTGTCGCTAAAGATTTCTGTTTCATGCTCTCTAAGCTCATATCTTTTTGCAAGCTGATTTTTTAGGGTGAATACAACAGAATAATTATCACTCCTAATTTCTGAAACAAACTGTTCGGAAGTCATTTCTATTCCGGCGAGCCTTGATGCGTCAATGCTTCTTTCACGCTTGTTGAATACATGGAAGAATGTTTTTCCGCCAAGCTCTGATATTTTCATCGGAATTCCCATAAGCTCAGTTCTGTTTTTAAATAATAATTTAACTTTACGTTTTTGATGGAGCGCTTTTTCAAAAACTTCAAACGAGAATTTAAATTGCTCCGGTTCAACTCTAACAATTTTTCTGTTAGAGTACCTGTTAATTTTATCTACCATGCCATCAAAAATTTTACGATTTTTTTTAGGCATTTCATTATTTACGACTATTTGTAGATTTTTTAACAGATTTGCCTCATCTATACTCAAATCCAAGCCAAACGGCATTTTTGTAATAAAATACTTATTATGGATTTTAGGAATTTCAATCCCTGCATATCTTAAAGTATTTATATATTTGCTAATTACACTATTGTTAAAAATCGGGTATTCTTCTTCTGAGTTTAGTTTTTTAATAAGCTCTTGCATAGTATAATCACCGTCCAAGAGAACTTGCAGTGTTTTTAATACTTGTACGGAAGATAAATTTTTCTTTCGAGGTTCTTTGCTAGTCATTGTATACCTCCCTCATTTTTTTGATAAGTTCTATTATCTTTGTCTTAAAGTCGCTTGGTTCAACGACTATGCAATTCGCACCGAAGGACAGAATCCTTTGTGTTGCAATGAATTCATTGTGGTATCTTCCTTCAATAATATATCCCTTATCAGTCACTTCAAGAATTTCTTCGTTGTTATCCAGTCCTGTTATATCAAAATCTTTAAGTAAGAATTTAATAACAGTCGGCTCAGCACTGATTCCTTCTTGACCATCCTTTCTTGCGAGGATTTGACGAATTCTTTTTATGTTTAGTGACAACCCTTCTTTACTGTTCTTGTCAACACATCTTAAGTACAGTTTGTCGTTTTGTATTACAATTTCTTGTGCAATAACCTCTTTTTCAGATGCTTTTAAAGAGGCAGGTGATTTGTATGCAACAGTTATCTCTCTCTTGTACTTGCAATCCGAAAGCAATTCTTTCAGAAGTTCGCTATTATATGCTCTTATTGTAGAAATACCGAGCAATTGCTCTTTTATCTCACTATCTGTGACATTTGCAGCAAGTTTTTTAAATAACAAATCGTATTCAATAAGCGAGGAAAGCTCCAAATTTTCTGCTGTTTTTTTGTAAGCACGCTTTAAAATACTAATTTCTTCTTCTGTAAACTTAATAGCAAACGGATGCTTTGTTAGTATGTGTTTTGAATTTGTTTTTTTGCATGAACGGGAGATTTCGCACCCCATAGAGCGTAGGGTGTTTAAGTCAATTCTTAATATATCGTCCGAATTTTCATCGTCCATAATGTTGCATTCTAAAAAAGCTTTTCTTATATCTTCCAGAGAACGCGGGGCATTTATTAAAAGTCCCAGTAATATTAAAGAACGCAGACCGGTGAGTGAAATTTGACACAAATCACTTCTTCCGGATTGATTTATAACTTTTTCCAACTTCAATTCCTCTTTATTTGATTACTGACCATTTTTACACAAATTTCCCAAATATTCAAGTATATTTTCGCAATATTGTTTATCAATTGCGCTAAATGGAAGTACCTCTCCGCCAAATTGTTTTTTAATTTTTGAAATTACTTGAAGCTGTTTGCCTCTTGGGATATAGTCAATTTTTGTAGCAACGGTAAATATAGGCAGGTTGTATGCTTCAACCCATTCCCTCATTTGAAAATCATTTTTTTGAATATCATGTCTTGCGTCAATAAATTGAATTAGAGATTTTATTTGCTTTCTTTTTAATAAATATTCTTCTAAATACTTTTGCCATTTTGCTTGTGCTTCTTTGGAAACTTTTGCGTATCCATATCCGGGGAGGTCTGCTATCATAAACATGTCGGAAAAGTTAAAAAAGTTTATAAGTCTTGTTTTCCCAGGAGTATTAGAAGTTTTCGCCAGTTTTTTATTATTTGCAAGAGCATTTATAAAAGAAGATTTGCCGACATTTGAACGTCCAAGCAGCGGAAATTCAGGCAGAGTAAAATCCGGACATTGTGAAAGCTTTTCTGCGCTTATAATAAACTTTGCATTAAGCTGATTCACTTTCTTTCTCCTTTTTATCTTTTGTATTCTTTTTGTGCGTTACAAGTGATAGAAGATTGTATAATTTTTCATTATTTACAACCGTAATTTGAGTTTTATTCTTGAGCATACTTACATCTACTGAAGGTTTTTGTTCAAAAATATTTCCCGTTTGCACGCTGACAATTTGTATAAAATTGTCTCTTAAGATGCTTAAAGGTTCTTTCAAATATGTTTCAAAAGTTTTGAAAATGTTCATAAATCTTTATCTGCTTCTATTCCGACTCTAAATATTGTATAATATTTAAGCAGGATTGTAAATATGAATGAAAGAGATAAACAATACATAGAAGAATTCAAATTATACCTGAGTGTAGAGAAAAATTTTTCGGAACACACGTTATCGGCGTATATTTCCGATGTTGTAAGTTTCATTCTCTGGCTAGATGGGGCAAGTTGTACTGATGTAAATTTTGAAAAACTTAGAGAGTATTTACATTTTATCCAAAGATTTGATTACAAAAAAACAACAATAGCAAGAAAAACGGCATCAATAAGAACATTTTATAAGTTTTTATTTAGAGAAAAGTATACCGATTCAAATCCTGCAATTTCTTTATCTGCACCTAAAAGACCGAAACCGCTGCCAAAATTTTTGACACCCGAGGAGGTCGAGCAAATTTTGAACAATGTAAAGATAGATACTCCGGCGGGATTTAGAAACAGAGTTATTTTAGAACTTTTGTGGGCTACCGGAATGCGTGTGTCAGAACTTTCAAACCTCAATTACGGTGACATTAATATGGAAGAAAACGAAATCAGAGTTTTTGGTAAGGGTGCAAAAGAGCGCATCGTTTTAATGTCGGATAGAGCTAAAGAATATTTGAAGCAATATATTAACTCTGCCCGCGCACTAATTCCGGTTCCCGAATATTCCGCCGGCGAACTTAGGGATGACTCTCCGCTTTTTATTAATAATACCGGCTATAGGCTGCAAAATAAAACTATAAGAAAGGTTATTAATGAAACGGTTGAACGAATAGAGCTTCCCAAAAAAGTCACGCCGCACGTTTTCAGGCACAGCTTTGCAACAAAATTGATTGAAAATGGTGCTGATTTAAGGGTTGTTCAAGAGCTTCTCGGGCACGCGGGTATTTCCAATACACAAATTTATACCCACGTTTCCATGAAGCATATGAAAGATGTTTATGAAACTGCCCACCCGCACGGCGGTTAAGGGTTGGTATCTCTTAAGCGCTTGTTGTTTGTAGTATTATTCAGGCAGTTCCCAAAAGCGCAATTTGAGTTGTTGTTAAGTGTATTATTTTGTCCGCGCATACTATTCATAGAATTCTCTCTATTTTTTGGTTGAAGCGTGTTTCTATTATTAGGCTGTGTGGTATTGCGTCTGTCCATAAACATCGAGTCAAAGGACTGTTTAGCTTTCGGAACTTCACAAACAGTTTCACCATTTTCTATCGGACATAAAGAGTATGCAGGAACTACAATAAGCATTGACATAAATATTAAGAAATTTTTCATTTTTATCTCCTTTTTCTGCTTCCGAACTAATTTTAAAACTCTTTTTTTATAATACATTCCCTATATTGGCTAGCAGAAAAGGATAATATACTGCAAATGTAGGATTTGCCATATCTGTAAAAAATGATACTATGTTATTGTTGGGATGGAGGTTTTGTAGTTGTACGCATATAGAGAGCAGGTTCAAAGAGTCTCGGAATCAAGGTTACATGTTGTGCCTGCGCAAAAACGTGTGCGTACGGTTCATAAAAAAGTTGTTCAAAAAAAGAGAAAAAAGGTTAATCCTATTGTTTATTTGTTAAGATTGACTGTTGTTTTTTCTCTTTTAGCGATCTTTATGTACTATGTTTTTCCGACATGTTTTAACAGACTAATAAAACAGGTTTTTGTACCTCAAAGTTCTTATACAACATCTGATGTTGCGCACGGGATGGCAACAAAGGGTTGGAAGAACCCCAAAGAGGCAGATTTATATGCTATCTCAAATCCGGTCGCAAATTACTTGAGCAATGATTTATTTTTCAATCGTATGCTTATGACACCTACTATTGAAAAAACTCACAGTGAAGTAACAACTATGTATCAGACATCAGAGATTGCAAGTTTAAAGGGGCAGCTTACAGCTCTTATGAAGCAGTATCCGATGATACAACCGGCTGTGTATGTGTGGGAATATGAAAACGGTCAATACATCGACATAAACGCTGATAAACAATATTCTGCGGCAAGTATAATCAAACTTCCGGTGCTTGTCAGAATGTTCAAATCAATTGAAGCAAATCAAATGACTATATATGATGAGATGATATTGACGGATTATTACAAATCATCAGGTTCCGGAGATTTGCAATATTCACAAACGGGCAGAAAGTTTTCCCTTGATGCTCTTGCAAAAACCATGATACAGGACTCGGATAATTCCGCTACCAATATGATAATTTCCAAATTGGGCGGCATGGACGATGTGAATATAGGTCTGAGAGATTGGGGAATTTCAAAGACTTATGTAAAAACTTGGCTTCCGGATTTAACCGGCACGAACAAAACGACAGCGAAAGATATGGCAAAAATTTTGTACAACCTTGACAATCCCGGGTTTTT
>CACZPB010000098.1 GCA_902782905.1 uncultured bacterium | reverse complement strand
ATATTTAAAGCTTGCCTCTTTGGAGTGATAACCTCTTGCCGAAGCTATTAAAAAGTAGGTTGAGAATCCCATAAGCTCAATTGATACAAGAAGTGTCAAGAAATCATTTGCAGAGACCACGCTCATTGCACCAAAGATTGCAGTTAATAAAATAGCGTGAATTGTAAACGCATTGCTTTTTGAGGATTTAATAAGCTCTTTTGTAAGTAATGCCACAAAGAATCCCAAAAGTAATATTATAAAATCAAACAATTGGGTATAACTGTCAGACATTATAGAATTTTGGAATGCAAAATATTGAGGCTCTGTCTGAACTGTAGTTAATAGTGCGATTGAAACAGAAATTCCTATAATGGAAACTAGCCTTGAGTACTTATAGAACCTTGGAGATAACAATATTGAAAGAATAAGCTCTATGATAATAAAAAAACCTAATGATATTTGCGGCAATAATATGTTAAATATATCGTTCAGCATCTTAACCACCTATGATTCCTAATAGTGCATTCGGGAAAAGCCCAAAAATCAATAACCCTGCAAGGATAGAGCCCAGAACAACAAATTCGTGAACAGAAATATCGCCAACTTTTATTCCGCCCTCTGTTTCCTCGCCATAAAAACACCTATGAAGAAATTTAAGCATATAACAAGAGCTTAAAATCAAAAGCGGAAGAGCAAAAATTCCTGCAAATTTCAACACAATCGAAAGATCCGAATTCATAACACCAAGAATTGTTAATATTTCACTCACAAATGGAGCGAACGCCGGAACCCCAATCGAAGCCAGCACAATAAGCACCGCAAAACCAAAGAGTCTCGGCATAGAATTTGCTATCCCTGATAAAACATTAATATCTCTTGTTTTATATCTTATATAAACAATGCCTGCAATCATAAATAAACCGCATGTTACAAGTCCATGGGAAACCATATGAAAAACAGAAGCATCCAAAGCAACTTTGTTACAAGCAGCCAAACCCAAAAGCACAAGCCCCATATTAGAAATGCTTGAATACGCAATGATTCGTTTTATATCAGTCTGGGCATAAGTAAGAATAGCAATATATATAATATTAACAAGCGCAAGTACAGCAAGCACAGGTGCTATAAAAACAAAAATATCATTCAGAGTTTGGTAATTGAACCTGAAGATTCCATACGCACCCGTTTTAAGCAGAATTCCTGCAAGAATCATACTCACAGGAGTAACAGCATTTGTATGAGCATCAGGAAGCCAACTGTGCATAGGAACAATAGGAAGTTTCACACCAAAGCCTATCAAAAGACATATAGAAACAAGCATTTGAATTTCGAAAGGAATTGAGCTTGCCGTAATATCAGCGAATGTTGCAGATAACATACCGTTTGAAGCAAAATTATAATAATGCAGCAGCAATATTCCCAAAAGCATAAACATACTTCCGAAAAACGTAAATAATATAAATTTTATTGCAGCTTTTTTCGCATACCCTCTTTCTGTATCAGACTGACCGAAATCTCCTCCAATCAGGAAATAAGCAGGTATCATCTCAAGTTCCCAGAACAAGAAAAACAAAAACATATCATTTGAAGTAAATATACCCAAAATTGCACTCATAAGCAAAAACAACATAGAATAATAAAACTTGTGGTTTTTTCTTATATTAAATTTGCTTGAGATTGACGCAACAAGAAATACAAACGAAGTTAAACAGGACAACACCAAAGATATTGCATCTATCCTAAAAGAGAATTTTATTCCCAAAGATTGTATCCAATCCATACCGAAAAAGCTTATTTGAGAAGTATACGGCGCGTCATAAAAGATTACAAAAAGCATTGTGTACAAAAACTGAAATGAAAATGCAGTTTTTGCAAATCTTCTCACAACTACTTCATTTTTTGTCATAATTGGCGAGATTATCACTAAAGATATAATCATTGGTAAAAAAACTAAAAACGGTATTGATAAAAAGATATCCATATTTCTCCTTTAGTACATTCCATCCGTTAGTATTATCGCACAACTTGCCACAACAAGCGTTATAATAATACTTATTATTACAAATGCGTAGACGTTATAATTTTGAACCTGTTTTGTTTGCAGCTTCATATCAAGTTTGGACAAATTGTTGATTGCGCCGGCTGTTAGCGTAACCGATTTGTTCATAATATTTGTTTCAATAAAGTTTGAAAGCTTTACTACAGCCTTTGAGAGTGCAGTTATCGGCTTATAGTTTGATACTATTTTATTTTCAAAAATATTAAGAGAAATCGCAAATTTTGTATAGAGCTTAGGAATAAATAGAGAATACGTTTTCTCTATAAATTTTGGTATTTTTGAAAACTTTTCAAGATAACCGTGTCTATACAAAAGTCCTGCAAGGCAAGCACCGCCAATTGCTGCAACATAGGGTTCTGATATATGGTAACAACCTCTCAACTTTATGTATAGAAATACGTTGAACCCCAAGAGCATAAGCGAAGCCAAAATCTCTATCCAATTTTTATCCTCTGTTTTTTCAGATTTTTTATAAATAAGAAAAGATAATCTTGTTATATAAAAAGCTGTTACAAAAGCAATAGCTAAGAAAATATAACTATATAAAGGATTGATTGACGCCTTAAAGAGAATTTCTTTAACGCCGCACCCTGCAAACAGGAGTCCGCCAAGGCTTAAAGCACCCGCTATAAATATAATTAACTCGACTTTGGAAAGCTTGTTTTCTTTTGGCAAGTTCATAAATAACATTGATTTTATAAACGCGTGAGCCGCTAAAAACAGAATTGCTGCCCTTATATTTTCCATTCCGAGCGCGAAAAACATCAAGCCCAGATTTGCAGAAGTAGAATAAGCAAGAACTTTCTTAGGCTCCGTCTCAATTGATGCTAAACAAGAAGAAACTAAAGCGGTCAAAATCCCTACCGACAATATCACATTCATTATCGTTCCACTCAAGGTAAAAAACGGCATAAGTCGAATTATCAAATATACTCCGGAAACTACCATAGTTGCGGAATGAAGAAGCGCGCTCACAGGAATTTTTGCCTCCATTGCATCCTGAAGCCAAGTGTGGAAAGGAATTTGAGCGGATTTAACCATTGCTGCTATTATAAACAACACACAAAGCGTTAAAAACATTGTATCCGAAGTATATGCCATAATAAGAGTTGATATAGCATTCATATCAACAAAAGATAGTGTTACAAATGAACTATTTGAACTATATTCCAAAATAAAAGAAGAGGACAGGATAATTCCCGCAATAAGAGCAACATCTCCGAATCTGTTTATTAAAAATACACGCCTTGATGCTTCTGATTTTTGAATATTTTTATATTCGAATCCGATAAGAAGATATGATACAATTCCTACAAGTTCCCAAAATATGTACATTTGAAAAAGATTTGGGCTAAAAAACATTGCCGCCATCCCAAAATTAAACAAATTTAACAGCGCAAAAAATCTATAATTTTTCTTTTCTGCTCTCATGAAAGAAACAGAGAATAACTGTACGGCAATACTTACAAGAAACAGTATAAAAGCTAAGATTAGAGACAACTTATCAATATGCAGCCCGAAATTGATAACAAAATTATTTATTTTTATAAACGGCAAACTCCACTCTATTGTATTTTCAAATTTTAAAAGCGAAGTTCCGGTACAGATTGCGCCATAAGCAGAAGATATAAGAGTCAACACGTATACAATATACTTATTTACATACACAGAAAAAAATCTTCCGCACATTATTATAAGAAAAATCCAGAGCGGTAAAAGAAGAATTAGTGATATATTATCTGCAATAAGGGTTTCCATATTATAATTCGCTGTACCTTTCTATGTTATCGCTTTCTTTTTTCTTATACATAAGATAGAAAATATATAATGCAACCGCAAGCTCTACTGCGCCTAATCCGGTATAAAATAAGGTTAAGACATATCCGTTATAATTTATTCCGTCTACAAATTTTGCAAAAGTCACAAAGTTTATGTTAATCCCTGTAAGCATAAACTCAATAGCAATCAAAACTTTTATTACATTTTTTGCAAGCATAGAGCCTAAAATTCCTATTAGGAAAAGGATTAGACCAATAAATAAATAATGATACATTCCTATCATTTTATCCTCTCCCTCCTAAAAATTGATACTCCCGCAATAACTATTGTAAGCAGTAGAGAAATAAGTTCAAACGCCCAAATATAGTTTATAAAAATACCTTTTGCAAAGGCTGATAATACCTCAAAGTGACTTGCTTCACTAACCTTAGTTAAAACAAAACTATCCGGAAGCATTGAAAGAGAAATCATAATCGTATAAACGATCCCCAGAGCAAAAATTATTGAACTCAAAACCGCCAAATATGGAAGCGTAAATATTTTATTTGAATCATTACTTTTTGAGAGAAACATAATTGAGATTCCTATAATAATCGGAACCGCGAGTCCGTATATTGCCATCTGAATAATTGCGTTATATTCACTTCCTAAAACAAAAAAGAATATAGAAGCCGAAAAAAATACCATTATTGCTGCCAAAAGTGAACATATTATGTTTTTGGCAAACATGGAAATCAAGGCAAAAACAAGAATTATGGAGGATGCTATATAAAAAATAACAGGATTGCTAATCATCTTCCCCTCCTC
The DNA here is from genome assembly GCA_902782905.1 of uncultured bacterium. Classification (GTDB taxonomy): domain Bacteria; phylum Cyanobacteriota; class Vampirovibrionia; order Gastranaerophilales; family Gastranaerophilaceae; genus CAG-196. The sequence continues at coordinate 4,995 of CACZPB010000098.1, read as the reverse complement.
TGTACGTAAATTTTAAATCATTTTTATCCTCGGAGGCAAGCTCGTAATCTTTTGTCATCTGAATTGCATCCTTAGGGCAATAATATTCACAATTGCCACAGAAAATGCACTTTTTTGCATCAATAACATAAGATATAACTTCACCCTGCATTGTTTTTACAATACTTATCGCACCGGAAGGACAAACTTTTTGGCAAATTCCGCACCCAATACACCCCTTAACGACCGGTTTTCCTCTGAAAGCATCAGGAATTTCGGGTTTCTTTTCCGGATACTCCAGTGTCACAGGCTTCATAAAAAGATGTTTAAAAACAGTAAAAAGTCCTTCAAATAATGCTTTCATGAGACACCTCCAAGCGCAAAGAACTTATATATTGAAACAACCAATAAATTCAAAATTGACAAAGGAAGCAAAATTGTCCAAGAAAATTTTAATAAATCAAATGACGCAAGACGCGGGAGCGTTGCCCTTATCCAAATAATTACAAAAATTATAATACTCGATTTTAGCAAGAGCCAGAATACTTGTTCAAAATATACAAGGATAGAGGCTATTTGACCATCTGCACAAATTACATAACTCAAATATCCGCCAAATGGTGATAAATATCCGCCCAAAAACAATATTGCAAGAAAAAGAGAGCCTGCAAAAAGCATCGCATACTCACTTAAATAAAACATTGCAAATCTCATGCCTGAGTATTCAGTGTTATAACCGCAAATTAGCTCACTTTCAGCCTCAGGCAAATCAAACGGGCATCTGTTGAGTTCCGCTAAAATACAGATGAACATTATTACAAACCCTATAAAACAAGGGAAAAAGTACCAACCAAAAGCCCCGCTTCTCGAATATTGAGCGAGCGTTATTCCCGTAAGATTCATTGAAGAAGCTAACACTACAACAGAAAGAAGTACAAAACAAATCGGGAGTTCATAACTTATAACCTGCGCAATTGCCCTCATTGCACCAAGAAGCGAATATTTGTTATTACTTGCCCAGCCCGCCAAAAATATACTTAAAATCGGAAAAGCCGCAAGAACAATATACAAAACCACATTTGTTGCAGAATTGACGAAAGTGAATTCTGCACTATAAGGAATTATGCCCAAAACTGTCATTGCAGGGACAAATACAAGCACGGGCGCGAGATTATATAAAAATCTGTTTGCATTTTGGGGAGTGATATTTTCTTTGCAAAGAAGCTTAAAAGCATCGGCCAGCGTCTGCAACAACCCCCAATAACCTACTCTGTTCGGACCTTTTCGTTGTGTAAAAAATCCCAAAAGCTTCCTCTCTACCAAAACCAAGGCGAGTATTACAACTAAAAGTGCAGCTGCAATTACACAAAACGGTATTATATAAAAAGTAATATCTCCAAAAAGCTTTGGTATACCGTGGCGCGAAAGAAACTCAATATACAGGAAGTAAAGATAATTCATTATTTATCCACCTCCGGTAAAATGATATCAAGAGAGCCTGCTATCGCAATTGCATCGTTTAAATAGTTTCCCTTAAGCAATTCTCTTAAAAGGTTTACGGAATAATAGGAGCCGGTTCTCCATTTTAATCTGTAGGGCTCACATCCGCCTGTTGATTTTATATAACAACCTGCCAACCCTCTCGGAGCTTCTATTTCTGTTTGATACTCTCCTTCTGGTAATTTGAGATTAATCGGGTTTATAAGATTTTGTCTTAAAGGCTCGGACTTTTTTAAGTAGTTTACAAATTTTTCGACCAAATTTACAGACTCTCTCATTTCCAAAATTCTCGCTTTATACCTTGTCCACACATCACACCCTTTTAAAACAACAGGAGTAAATCCGAACTCTTTGTATAGTTCATCAGAAGTTCTTAGATCGAATAAAACTCCGGAAGACCTTAAATTAACACCTGTTATAGCATAATTAAGAGCCGTCTCTTTTGTAATAATCCCTTTTCCTTTGGTTCTGGCCAAAAAAATCGGATTGTTGGTTATTATCTTTTCGTAATCATTAATTTTAGAAGGGAGAATTTTTATAATTTCTTCAACATCGCCAAGATAATCAATGTCACTCCTTACTCCGCCAAAAACGAAGTAGTTGTACATCATCCTCTGTCCTGTAAGTTTTTCAAAATACCTTAAAACCATATCACGTTCTCTAAAAGTATAGAAAAACGGCGAGGTTGCCCCCAAATCCATTAAAAACATGCCTACCCAAAGAAGGTGTGAAGCAATCCTATTAAGTTCTAAAAGCAATGCTCTTATTACTTGAACCCTTTTGGGTATACAGATATTTAGCGCCTTTTCTGCCGTATTAACAAAAAGAGCCGAATAGAAAAAACCTGCCAAATAATCGATTCTGTCAACAGTCGGCAGATTTTGCACATAGCTCAGTCTTTCCGCCATTTTTTCCATTCCTCTGTGCAAATAACCGACATCCGGCTCACACGAAATTATCTTCTCCCCGTCCAATTCAAGAAGAAGTCTCAAAACACCGTGAGTTGATGGGTGTTGCGGTCCCAAATTCAATTTAAACGTTGTTGTCGTCATTCCACGCTAACCTCGTATCATCTTGCACATAGTCTTTTCGGAGAGGATGCCCTTCCCAACTCTCTGGCATATAGAGTCTTTTTAACTGTTTGTTATCCACAAACTTCACCCCAAAAAGGTCATAGATTTCATTTTCGTCTGCTATAGCAGATTTAAAAATATCAGTAACGGTTTGAGCCTCGTCTTGGACAAGTATTGAAAGCTTCAAACTTTCTTCATCTGTAATTGAATATAGATGATAAATAAGTTCAATTTTATCTTCTGCCTGAACTGCTATAATCTCCTTAAGCATTGTATAAGAATACTCCGTTGAGACAAAAACTACAGCATCATGCAACTTCTCTTTATTTATAAGAATTTTGTCTCCGTCCAGAGTACAATTGCCAAAAAGTTCTGAAAACTCGTTAAAATTCACAATGCTCTCCTTTCGGCTCTATAAGAATCTCCCCTTTTTGCATAAGCTTTGAATTATGTGCATCCATAAATTCATCTCTTTTTAGAAAAGTTTCCTTCTTTATCTTGCCTTGCAGCTTTCTAACCGCATCCAAAAGTGCTTCCGGACGAGGCGGGCACATTGGAAGATATATATCTACAGGAATAATTTTATCAATGCCGTTAATAACAGAATATGAATTATTGGCAAACATTCCGCCACCACAGGTACACGCACCCATCGCAATTACATATTTTGGTTCAGGCATTTGCTCGTACAATCTTAAAAGCACAGGCGCCATCTTGTGTGTAATAGTCCCCGCACAAATTAACAAATCTGCCTGCCTTGGAGAACCTCTGAAAACTTCCGAGCCAAAGCGCGCAATATCATTATCAGAAGCCACGGTATGCATCATCTCTATTCCGCAGCAAGAAGTAGCAAAAGTTAAAGGCCAAAGTGAATTTGCCCTTGAATTATTCAATATATAATCAATTGAGGTAACAAAAAAATTTCCCACTACAGCCACCTCAGCACTTTCTTTTTGATACCGAATATTAACCCTAAAAGAAGCAAAGAAATAAAAATAAATGCTTCTATTATAGCAAATAATCCCAGCGCATTTTCAAAGACAGCAAACGGATACAAAAAAATAGTTTCTACATCAAAGATTAAAAACATTATGGCGTAGTTAAAATACCTGATATCAAATCGTATTCTCGCATCCTCTATTGGCGTAACACCGCATTCATAAGTTGTTTCCTTCATTGGAGTTTTTTTCTTATACTGACAAACAAATCCAGCAACAATCATTATTGCGGCAAAAAGCGCAGATAATATGATAAAAACCGATAAACAGACGAGTTCTTTCACAGATTTTATACCCTCTAATTATATTGTACTGAAAAAATTTTGATATAATAGATATTATTATGGAATATTAAGGAAAAATGTATGGCTCGATTGATTAAATTTTTTGCATTATTACTTTTTGCTGTTTCTTGTCCGTCATTTGCAGCATTGAGGGGAAATATTGATTATACAATTCCAATAGAATACAAAAATTTGAGCGAGGCAGAACTTGAAGCAAAGGCCGAAGTTTTTTATAACAGCGCATTAAAAACCACAGACGGTAAACTTAATGAAAACATTACACAAAGCCTCGTTTTATATAATGCATTAAGTAGGAAAAACCCTGAAAATATTATCTACGCCCTAAGAGCGGGAAGTCTTTATGACTTGATAGGCAAAGACCGTTATGCAAAAGGTTGTTACTGTCGTGCAATGGGAGTTGACAGTTCCCGTCCGGAGCCTTATTTTTATATGGGCGAATTTTATTATAAGCGGCAGCTCTACCGCCGTGCACTTAAAATGTACAAAAGAGCATACGAACATGGTTACTCAAATCACCCGCAAACCGTTCTTCGTCTGAAACAATTATACCTAATGCTTGACGACAAAGAATCCAGAGCCAAAATATAGAACAGATAAAGGATAAAAATTTGTTACAAACTTGATAAATTAATCTTAGTGTAATAAAATACCAAATATCTGTTTGAGAGACAAGGAATTTTTATATATGAAAAAAGCTTTGATGATAGTATCTATCCTACTGGTGGCTGTTATTTCCACAGCTTGTATAAATAATATTGCAGTACAGGAATTGAACAATAAAGCAGCCGAGTTTATGCAAAAAGGAGATTACGAATCTGCGGTAAACAGACTTCAAGCGAGCCTTGATTTGGACGCTTCAATGTATGAAACACACTACAATCTGGGTGTAGCTGCCATTAATGCAAAAAAATATGATGTCGCAATAAATGCGCTGGAAAACGGTATAAAAATTAAACCGGATTATGCAGATTTTTATTACTCCTTAGGAGTTGCTCAAATTGGAAAGGCTGATGAAATTATTGAGGGAGCAGACGTTGACGAAGAAGCTTCTGCTGATACGGAAACAGACAAAGTCGACATAAAAAGAGAAATTAAACCGGAAGATAAGGAAGAAGCTGTTAAACTCAGACAAGCCGCTAT
>CACZPB010000097.1 GCA_902782905.1 uncultured bacterium | reverse complement strand
AAAATTTTATTGACGATATTCCTTGACATACATACTAAAATAGCATTGATTTACACACTTTTCAATATAAAACATCATATGGAATGAAAGCAAAACCATTCGCTATATTACTGCTTACACACTTTTTCATAATTCCTAAATCAAATATTTTACGGTAAATTAATTCTTTTTTATATCCAAATCAAAGCTTACGATATCTGTTTTTAACTGTTTTTCCGTCCAAGTTGTTGATATTTCGCATACAGAAACGCCGTCTTTTTCTACTGTATGAACATATGTTTGAGGACTTTCCGTTCTATAAGTTGAGCAAATGAGTGTATCACCCAAAAACGTCTCTCTGTTAAATTTAATATTCAAGCTCTTTAGTGTATGAGAACCTCTAAATTCTTCACTTGAAGTCATTTCTGCAAGATTGATGTAGCTTTTGTTATTAACGTGATTATTAAAATCTAAATCCGATAAATTATTTGTGTGCTTTATCTCACTGACTTTTTCTTTTTTCTCCGGCAGAACAAATTTTTTGTGTTCGCCAAGAGTCAATTCTTCACATACGTTATACTTAGATGCAACAACATCTGTCTTTGATGGTCGTTTTGATTCTTTATCTATTATAAACCATAGAGCATTGCCTTTTGCAAAAACCTTATTTTTGTATCTTATTTCATAGTCTGTATATATTTTAAGTTTCGTAATCTCGGAAATCCAAATACTGACTTCAATCTCCTCAGACCAAAAAGGCAACTCGTCAACAAAATCAATATTAAACTCCGTAACTATCCAATATTGATTTGTTGCAAATAAATCGTATGCAGCCATGCGTTTTGTTGCACAAAGTCTTGCAAATGCGTCTTGAATATACATAATCGCCGAAATCGGTCTTAATCTGTATTCATTCAAATCCATATTATCTAAAATTACATTATATATTTTTGAGTATTTATTCATAATTCAATAATAACGCAAAATTTTTTATTAAAAAAGTGGCGGCAAAGTTTTTATAAAAACTTTGCCGCCACTTTCATTTAAACATTTTTATATAGCACCAACAAGCTCTTTTACCTCTTTTCTCTTAATCTTTCTTGTTGTCGTTTTCGGAAGCGGTTCTCGCTGGATTATAATATTGACAGGACGTTTATATGCAGTCAATCTCAAAAGATGATTTTTTATATCTGCCCTAACCATCTTGTCAATCTCCTCATCCGTATGCTCATTATACAAATGCTCTTTGGGAACAACTACGGCAACAACTTCTTCTGTACCGTCTTTTGCCCCAAAAGTACGGGAAGCACCAAATACACACACTTCAGCTAAATATTCACTCTTCTCAAGGACAGCCTCGACTTCTTCCGAAAATACTTTCTTTCCTCCGGATAATACAATCATGTTCTTAATTCTGCCGGTTATATACAAATGACCGTCTTTGTCAATTTTTGCTATATCGCCTGTATGCAGCCATCCTTCCGAATCAATAACTTGCGCTGTCAATTCAGGCATATTATGATACCCTTTCATTACAGAAGGTGAGCGCAAAAATAGTTCGCCTGTTTCAGGATCTATTTTTGCTTCAAAATGTCTAAGCGGTCTTCCGACTGACGCCAAAACGTGACGCTTGTCTGTATTAACTGAAACAACAGGGCTCGTTTCAGAAAGTCCGTAACCTTGATATACTTTAATACCGATTCTTTCAAAAAATCTTCCCACCTCAATATCTAAGGGAGCACCACCGGAAATACACCCCATGAATTTACCGCCAAACTTGTCATGAATTGGCTTGAACATCATTTTCTTTATAGAATAAAACGGTAAAAATTTTGCTGTATGATAAAGTAGTTTAAACATAAGCTGCTTAATTTTCGGTGAATTTTTAAGTTCATTCTCGATTGATGTTTTCAACAATTTCAAAAATGCAGGAACTACAATCATAAACCCGATTTGCTTAGCTGTCATTATCCCCAATATGTCTTTTGGCTTAAGACTTTGCGTATAATAAATTGAGCAGCCAAAGCTTAAGAATGTTGAAAAACCGACCGTCATTTCAAACAAATGGTTCATCGGGAGTATTGATAGCACATTTATACCTTTTTTCTCACCCAAAATTTCATCAAGCGGATCTAAAAGGTCAATCAGTTGGCTTGTCATATTCTTAAATGAAATTTCTACACCTTTTGGAGCACCCGTTGTACCTGATGTATAAATAATCAATGCCGTATCTTTTTGGCTTCTTATTCTCCACTTAGCCTTATAATTGTCAGGCAAATCATAAATATTCACAAGTCCTTCGTTATGAGCATGCTCGTCTAACACAATAATATGCTTGAGTGAAGGAACTTCCTGCTGCAACATTTTTGCCATATCCAAATAATGTTGTGATACAAAAATCAATGACGGAGCACAGTCTAATAATATTGAACGAAGCTCATACTTGGTTAATTTTATATCCAAAGGAACCGTAATCATGCCTGTAAGCACAGAGGCAAAAACACAAGCTCCAAATTCCGGCTTTGACTCGGACAAAATTGCCATTGTCTCGCCTTTTTCAATTCCTAAATCGTTAATAAGGTATGTTGCAATTTTTCTGGATAAAAGCCCTAAGCCGTGATAAGTCAATTCTTTCCAGCCCAACTGGGTCTTTATCCCGAGCGCAACTTTGTCATCAAAATCGTTTGTTTTGTAATCCAAAATTGATAAGATGTTCTTATTTTTATACTCCATACTTAACCCCTTTTTTTATACAAACACTAAACAAATTCTTAACTCCAAGACCATTTTACCCGATAATGCACGTTTTGTCAAAGTTTTTCAATGTTTTTGTTGTTGTGATTTTTTGTTCTTTCTGCCAGAAAGGTTGAGATAAAAGGTATAATAAGATAATATATAGAACCCAGAATTAGCAAGGGTTTCACAATCTTTATTCCCTGTATCTGTTTTGCGACATTTTTATCGTTTTGATTTACGCGTTTATATTTTTCAATAAATTTTTGTGTCGGTTTATCCAGAATTTTATCTGTTATATAACTTCCTGCAATACAAAGTCCTGTTGAAATTGAAGCATTATACATAAGAGTCTTTTTTCTATTTTCTTCTATCGTTTTTTTCTTGTTAATTTGATTCAAAAAAGATAAAGTTGCTATTGTATCAGTAATAGCTGCAATATGCATAGGGAAATTTGTATCTTTGTATTTATCCGCAAACTCCATAAACCATTTTTTATCCAGTATTTTACCTATACCTCTGGCAATTTTTTCCGTAGGTCTCGCTTTGAACATAACTGCACTATCTTTATTCTTGTTGTTTAAATTCATTGAGTCATCACTTTTCAAAACATATTCATTTTTTTGAATAAAAAGTTTTTTGGCAATATAGGGGACTCCTGCTGCAACAATCACAGATTTCGGAATAGCAACCAAAGCTCCTAAGCCCAGTTTAAAAAGCTGTGTCCCAAACTCATACGCTTTTGAATTTCTTATATTATTGAAAGAACCTTTATAATGCTCTAAGCTCGAAGCACTTAAGAATTTTTCAGGGTGTTTGTCGATTTTACTTATGGACTTTCCCAAAGGAACAGAAAGCCCGAACGCTAAAATAAATCCGGTAAAGCTCGAAGAAAGAGACTTTGATACAGCAAGAGCCCTATTTTCACGTTCTGTTTTTGGTGTCATCCAAATTGCAAGCGGACGCGCCATTGAAAACCCCACAGATGCCGTCGCAGCAAAAAGTGCTCCATAATCGGATGCAAATTCCAGACCCTTTTTTACGGCGCGATTCGTATAAATACTTTTGAATGAGATATCCCTTTGAGAATTTACTTTCATCTTTTTTTATAAGATAACATAAATATGAATATTGATAAATTAAAAACAACTGATAAAATTGAACTTGCAGGCTTCACATTTGTATATATTATTCTTTTTGCGAATGCAATAATAATGAAAGATTCCCCGCTGGCTCTTATTTCTGCCTTTTGCGGAATTACATACACAATACTTGCCGGTAAAGGTATTCCTGCATGCTATTTGATAGGGGTTTGCGGTTCTGCAATATACTCATACCTGTCGTTTCAAAGCGCACTTTGGGGGAACTTAATCCTTTATGCAGGATATTATGTTCCTATGCAAATTCTTGGTTTTTTCCAATGGAATCGTCACTTGAAAGATAATAAGTCAGAAATCATAAAAATTTCACTGCCTAAAAAAGAGTGGCTTTTGATGTTTTTATTAACATTTTTTATCTCAATAATAACTATTATTGTTCTGGCACACCTAGGAGATAAAAGTCCGATAATCGACGGATTTACCACTGTTTTCTCAATACTTGGAATGTATCTTACGGTAAGGAGAGCTCTGGAACAATGGATTGTTTGGATTGGCGTAAATCTTTTATCTTTTGTTATGTGGCTGCAAATTGCATTTAGCGGAGTAAGAGTTTATTCTACTGTTATAATGTGGGCAGCCTACTCTCTATTAGCTTTCTATTTTTATTTTATTTGGAAGAAAGAAACAAAAAATTAATCGGATAAAAGAGGCGCAGCCTGCGGCTGCGCCTCTTTTGTATCTGTCATCTATATATTTACCCGCTAATCTTTCAAGAACGTTTCATAGTTTCTTGCAAGCAAGTGTGTTCTAATCTGATTTATCAAATCGAGAGCAACACCGACCATGATGATTAGAGATGTAGCACCAATACCTTGGAATGTAGTTATCTTTGTTGCATAACTTGCAAACGCAGGTACTAAGGCAATTAAACCGAGTGCTATCGCTCCGATAAATGTTGTCTTAGTTAAAATTTTATCCAGAGCTTCAGCAGTAGGTCTCCCAGGTTTAACCCCCGGAATTGATGAACCGTATTTTTTTAGATTATCGGCAATTTCTTTTGGCTGCATATTGGGCATTATTGAAGCGTAGAAGAATGTCAGAGCAACAATCATCAAGAAATATATAACATAGTATGTTGCACCGCTCGGATTAAAAATTTTATTTAACCAGAAAAATATAGTTCCGGCAGTACCTGTTAAATTTGCCTGACCAACAAGACTCAAAACCGTTGATGGGAAAAGAAGTATTGCAATCGCAAAGATAATCGGCATAACACCACCAGGGTTTAGTTTGAACGGAATAAATGTGTTAACTCCGCCGTAAACTTTATTACCAACCTGTCTTTTCGGATTAACAATTATAACTTTTCTCACAGCTTCTTGCATAATAACAATGAAAATCATTGTTATAAAGAAAATTATCATCAATAAAATAAAGTTCCAAGTCAGGGAAGGCTCTGCTGTTAATAGATTTGAGGTTCTCTCTGTATAAAGTGGAATACCCGCTAGGATACCGGCAAAGATTATCAACGAACCGCCGTTTCCGATTCCTTTTTCTGTAATAAGTTCAGACAACCACATAACAAGAACAGAACCCGCTGTTAAGCTTACAACAGATGAAATGTAAACCATAGTAGGATTAATTCCTGCCACAATAGAACCTTTCAGGTGAGCCAAATACGCAACAAAAATTATTGATTGAAAAACTGCAAGTATAACCGTAAATACACGAGTATACTGGGAAAGTTTTCTTCTGCCCGCTTCACCTTCTTCTTTCTGAAGTTTTTCCAACGAAGGAATAATTACAGCCATCAACTGAATTATAATTGATGATGTAATATAAGGTCCGATGCCTAAAGCAAAAATAGAAATATTTCTAAGCGCACCGCCTGAGAACAAATCTAAGAACCCGATAATATTGTTACCATTATTAGAGTTAATAATGGTTTGGAAAAACTGATTATTTATACCAAATAACGGCAAGCAAATACCAAGACGGAAAAGTGCAATCATGCCGAAAGTAAAAATCAATTTTTCTTTCAAGCCGGAAGCGTTCCACATTGACATCAAATCTGCCGTTGTAGGCATTCTCATTCCTGTCATTTTATATTTCCTCTTATTTAATTTGTTTAATAAAGACACTAGGGCACTAAGATAGTAAGGCACTAAGTTTGTTATTAACATACATAGTAATTAATACTTTATTATATTCCTACTGCCTTAGTGCCCTAGTGCCTTAGTAATTTTTACACTAACTCAATTTTACCGCCTGCTGCTTCGATTTTTTCTTTAGCAGAAGGAGTTACGTAATTAGCCTTAATATTAAGAGCTTTCTTGATTTCACCGTTACCAAGAATTCTCAAACCTTCGCTTGAAGGATGAACTTTTCTTGCTTTTTTCAATGTTTCAAGAGAAATCTCGTCTAAATTAAGAGCTTCAAGTCTTCCTACATTGATTGCCGCATAATTAATTTTGTTAATTATTTGGAAGCCTTTCAATTTTGGAAGTCTTCTGTATGCAGGCATTTGTCCGCCTTCAAAACCTCTTTTTGAAGTTCTGCCTGATCTTTGACCTTCACCGTTATGACCGCGGCTTGATGTTTTACCGCATCCTGAAGAACGTCCGCGACCTACTCTAACAGTTTTCTTGGTAGCGCCTTCAGCAGGTCTTAAATCTTCTATATTAATTCTGTCTGCCATTTTATTATCCTTCTTTCTTTATTATTCAGTAACTTCCAACAAGTGTGAAATCTTGTTAATCATACCTTTGATTACAGGTGAGTTGTCGTGTTCAACAACTTGATCTTTTTTGGTGAAGCCCAAAGCTTTCGCAACTTTACGTTGTGCTTCTGAGCAGCCGATTAAGCTTTTTACAAGCTTGATTTGTAATTTTTTATTTGTTTTATTTGCTGTCTTTGCCATTTTTTTATTCCTTATATATTATTTTATTTCAATTCGTACTTAACTTAAAATAGCCGACTAGTTTAATAATTCAGCCATTGTCAAACCACGTTTTTTAGCAACGTCATTGAACGGAGTCAATGCTTTTAAAGCTTCTATTGTTGCATTTGCTGCGTTTAACGGAGATTTAGAACCTAATGACTTAGATAAAATATTTT
>CACZPB010000096.1 GCA_902782905.1 uncultured bacterium | reverse complement strand
TGTCAAACATAATAACCCAGATGAAAACTGTGGTTAACGTTGGTAAATAGTAATACAATAACGGCAAACGGTAAGTAGGCTCAAAACAAGCAAAAATACATTTACCCCCCCCTACTTGAAACGCGAAATGAGTAGGCTCAAAACAAGCAAAAATACATTTACCCCGAAAGGAAGTGATAATATGAGTATAATGGAATCAATGAATATCGGCTCAAACGCACTGAAAGCACACGGTTTAAGACTTGATATTCACGCAAAAAACATCGCTAACGTTGATACTCCAAACTATGTTAGACGGATTCCGGTTTTGAATGCAAGCGAGGATATATCATTCCACGGTGTAATGAACGCTATGAAAGAAGATGTATTTGGAGTAGGAACGCTCCCGTATCTTCAAGGCGGTGTTGTTTTTAACGGTTGTGTAGAAGATCCGACGGTCGGGGAAAGAATATATTCTCCGGGACACCCTGATGCTGATGCAAACGGCTATATTAGAGCTTCAAATGTTAATGCCATGGTAGATATGGCAGATGCTATAATGGCACAAAGAGCCTATGAAGCCAACTTGGCACTTGTTAATATTTCTCGCTCAATGGCAGCAAAGGCTGTGGAAATAGGCAGATAATTAATTAACTAAATAAAGAGAGGGGCAAGCTGACGCTTGCCCCTCTTATTTATTCTTTATTAAGCTTCCGTAGAGCTTTCTACTTTATTTTCATCTTCGGATTTGAACGTATTGTTACTCATATTTTCCGGAGTCGAAACCTTTTTCTTTTTAGTTACCTTTGGAACATTTTGAAGTTCTTGCGCCTTTGCCTCGACTTCTTCTGCTTCTTCAACTTCTTCTGTCGGCTCTGTGTTATCTTCGATTTCCGTTTCTTCTGTTTCTGAAATAACCTCTGTTTCAGAAGTTTCTGCTTCTACTTCTTCAGAAGCTTCCTCTTCGTTAGAATCTTCATCATCGTTTTCTTCTTCAGACACATCTTCTGCCTTCATAGCTTCTTTATGAGCCTTTATAGCAGCTTCGATTTCATCTTCATCTTTTGCTCTTATAACCGGAATTGAAAGCATTAGGGCAACCTGATCACCTTCTTGTTCAAAGTTCAAATCAAGAAGCTCTTTATCAAGCTCAACATAACGTGAGAGCAAATCAATCAGTTCACTTCTCATTTGTTCAAGAATTTTCGGAGTTAAATTCGTCCTATCCTGCATCAAAACAAGCTTTAACCTGTTTGTAGCAACTGATTTGGAAGCCTCACCCGTTTGTTCTTCTTGAGGGCGGAAGAACTTAGCCACTGTATTATATAAATCACTAAAAAGGCTCATCTTACACCTTCACTTTCAACTTAGCTAAAGCATTTTTTAGTTTTGCCATAAAGCCTTTCGGCTCATCCAAATCCAAGAACGGAACTTCTTCACCAAGAATTCTTGATGCAACATTTCTATATGCTTTTCCTGCAAGCGCATTTTCATCGTTTACAATTGGCTCACCTTTGTTTGTAGAAGTGATGATACCTGTATCTTCAGGGATTATACCGACAAGCGGGATTTCTAAAATTCCGACAACATCGTCAACACTCATCATTTCGTTAGATTTTATAAGACTTGGGCGAACTCTGTTTAGAAGAAGTTTTGTACTTGTAATTTCTTCTTTTGTTGCCAACAGTCCGATAATTCTGTCTGCGTCTCTGATTGCAGACATTTCGGGAGTTGTAACAACTATCGCTTCGCTTGCACCTGCTACGGCATTTTGAAAACCTTGTTCAATACCTGCGGGACAATCAACAAGGACAAAGTCATTATTTTCTTTTAAAGTATCGCAGATTTCTTTGAGTTGTTCTGCGTTTACTGCGGTTTTATCTCTGGTTTGAGCAGCTGCAAGAAGTGACAAGTTAGGATTCTTTTTATCCTTAACCAGTGCTTGCTTGAGTTTGCAGCGTTCTTCAATAACGTCAACAATTGTATAAACAATTCTGTTTTCCAAACCTAGAAGCAAATCAAGGTTTCTCAAACCTAAGTCTGTATCAATAAGTACAACCTTATAGCCTGATTTTGCAAGAGCAGTGCCAATATTTGCACTGGTTGTTGTCTTACCTACTCCGCCTTTTCCTGATGTTATAACTATTACACGACCGGTCATTAATCTCTCCTTAACTTTTTATAAATAACTATTTTACCTTCTTCAATAAGAGCCTCCTCAGGAGTAAACTCATTTGATTTTTGAACGTATGGCACGTTCAATGTATCGTTTCTTCTGGCATACAAACCTGCAATTCTGAGCTGTATTGCATTAAGCTTGAGCGCACGAACTTTTGATGTTACGTTTCCGTTTGAGCCTGCGTGAGCAATACCGCCTAAAATACCCCAAACGGTAATATCACCGCCTGCTATAATTTCGCTTCCGGGGTGGGCATCACCTATAATCAAGATATTGCCTTCATAGCTGATTGTTTGCCCTGAACGCAATGTTTGATTTATGTATAGAGTCGGCATTGTTTCTGTATCGACTGAATTTTCTTCAATACCTTCAGGAAGAACATTGCCTGTATCAAGAATTATGTACTTGCTGTTTTCTTCATTCGGAAGCAACCCTTCATTGGCTGCAAATGAGCCGAAGTCAAAATTTTGAAGCCCTTCAGAGGGAATAACTTCAGAGAGTTCTTCCGTTGAAGCTTCTGTATAAACATCTTCGATTCCTTCTGCCGTTTCTATATGAGCGGTTGTTTCATAAATTTCTTCCGTTGCCGAGGTATCACTCTCTGATTGAGATACTGCCTCTTGAGAAGGAACTATTTTTTCCATATCGTCAGTCGCTTTTGAGACCATAATACCCAAGCTTACTGCAGACGCTTCCGTTTGTTCGGAATTTGTATCAATAAAAGCTATTTTTGCTCCCATTGCTTCAATCAAAGCCTTTATACTCAAAAGCTGTGATTGTTTTAAATCAGCGTCTCCGAGCTTTAAACAAATATTTTTCCCCTTAACGTCAGGGTGTTCCATTATTGAATTAAGCTCAGTTACAAGTCCTGAGGAATCTTGTGCTCCGCTCAAATCTATAATAAAGCCGTTTTCTACAAAACCTTTTTCCATTAACATACCTAATTCCCAAATAATCTAACAACATGAACAGGATAGACCAAATAATTAGCTGTTTCAATAAAGTGTAACTCTTTGTAAAGTAAAGTTTTTATTGAGTGTGTAAATACTTTCTCACTTATTATAATTGCTGGCTGTCTCTTTTATGTAATAGAAAAGTCCTGTAAGTGTGTCAAAAATTTCTTCAAAACTCAAGTAATTTGTATTTACAAGAAGTATTGATTTTCCTTCCGTACAACTTTTCGGCGCAACGGTGAATTTTATCTTCTTTGAGATATCTTTGTTTAGCCCTTGCTTAATTATATTCCACTCGTAAGGAGTGAACGGGGTATAAATTCTTATATCTGCCCCAGCCTCCCTTATGACCGATATTCCGCAATCGGTTGCCGTGAGTCTTATTTTTATAAGTTTTATAAGGTTTTCGACTTCGTCAGGAATTCTTGAGAATCTGTCTTTCCACTCGGAAATGATATAATTAAGCTCTGTTTCATTTTTAACGTCACTAAGACGCTTGTATTCTATCATTTTCTGTTCTTTTGAACCTACCCACTCATCAGGAATATAGGCAGTTATATTAATATCAACGATAGCAGGTTTTTTGTTATTGACTCCCTCACCCTTAAGCTCGTTTACTGTCTCCTCCAAAAGCTGGCAGTAAGTATCGAAACCGACATTTACCATATGCCCGTGCTGTTTTGTTCCCAAAATATTCCCGACCCCTCTGATTTCAACGTCACGCATTGCAATCCTGTAGCCGCTGCCGAGGGTCGTAAATTCTTTGATTGCTTTAAGTCTTTCTGATGCTTCTTGAGAAAGCTCTTTATTTTTCTTGTAAAAGCAGTAACAATAAGCCTGTTTTTCACTTCTTCCGACTCGCCCTCTAAGTTGATACAGCTGAGCAAGCCCGAGTTTGTCAGCTTCGTGCATAATAATTGTGTTCGCGTTTGGTATATCAAGCCCGTTTTCTATAATCGTTGTACAGAGTAAAATGTCGTATTCGTGGTTATCAAATCCTACAATCACGTCTTCAAGCTGTTTTTCGCTGAGTTGTCCGTGCCCGACACCTATTCTTGCATGTGGAACAAGTTTTTGAAGTTCGTGTTTAAATTCTTCAATCGTTTCAACCCTGTTATACAAATAAAATACCTGACCGTCTCTATCAAGCTCGTTTGTAATAGCGTTCTTTACAGTCTGTTCATTATATTGACCGACATAAGTTTTTATCGGCAGACGGTTTTGAGGCGGAGTGTTAATAACTGAAATATCCTTAATTCCCGATAGCGACATATAAAGAGTCCTCGGAATCGGAGTTGCCGACATTGAAATGATATCAATGTTCTCTCTAAATTCTTTTAGTTTTTCTTTATGCCTTACTCCAAACCTGTGTTCCTCATCAATAACCAAAAGCCCTAAGTCTTTGAAGCTTACTTTGTCCTGTAAAAGAGCATGAGTTGCAATAACAACATCGCACTTGCCCGTTGCAATATTTTTTAACGTTTCATTTCTCTGTTTTGCAGAGCGAAAACGGCAAAGAAGCTCAACGTCAATTCCAAAAGGCTTAAACCTCTCTGATATCGTTTGATAGTGCTGAAGTGCAAGAACCGTTGTCGGAACAATTACAGCAACCTGCTTTAGAGATGTAACAGCCTTAAACATTGCTCTCATTGCAACTTCTGTTTTTCCGAAACCAACATCACCGCAAACGAGCCTGTCCATCGGATTTGAGCTCTCCATATCCTCTTTTATTTGATTTATAGCTTTTAACTGGTCAGGGGTTTCAATATACTCAAACGTATCTTCCATCTCCAGTTGCAGCGGGCTATCAGGCGCAAAAGCAATTCCTTCTTTCATTTTTCTTCGGGCATAAAGGCGTAAAAGGTCATAAGCAATTGTCTCTATCGCCTTCTTTACTTTTTGTTTTACACCTT
>CACZPB010000095.1 GCA_902782905.1 uncultured bacterium | reverse complement strand
TAGGGTAAACAGTAATTGTATTGAGCGTTCCTATTCCGCCTGAGGAGAGAATGAGCGTGTTTTCGGTTTGTGATGCTTCATCGCAAATTTTTATCCCATAGTAATAAACCGCACAACTCTCATTTTTCTTTACAGTGAGTAAGTCTGTAAAATCGCCTGTAAAATGAAATGCAACCGTTCCCAAATTATTACTGTTTACATAAATTTCTTCCCCAACGGGATTTCTGTTCTTATCTTGAATTGCAAAATAGACTTTATAATTCTTATCTGTCGCAATCCCTTCTACGATTAAATATCCGCTATCACCTTGTATCAAAGAGATATCGCCGTTTTCATCAACATTAAATGACATAAAATTTCCTCCTTTTTATGAGCCAAAATCTTTTACCAGTTGATTTAAGCATTCTTGAATAAATTCAGGTGTTGCCTGCTTTCTTTCTTGCAAAGAAACCATATAATCAAGAGTTAAATCCTGCGTAAAATCAGGCGTTTTATAAGCTAAAATAGTAACTTCTCGCCCTGACTCCAAACCTGCTTTTATAGGCAAGAGTAAGTCGGTCAGGAAGTTTTTTCTTGTGCCGTTACACATCGTAACACTGCGTCTAATCCACCCAAGAGAAGTCGAAAAAAATTCTTTTTCAAAATCATCCTTGCGCTCTTGAATAACCTTAGACTCATAATCCTCGTCTACAACAGGAATACCGCCTGAGATAATTTCATTCTTTTCGAGCGCGAAGTATGCTTTTTCCGCTTCTTCTATCCTCAAGCCTTTGTTGTGATTGTATTTGACAATAAAATCAAGCCTGTCCGTTTCCGAACAGGGCTTTTCCAATTTATAAGACATAATTTTTCCTTTCTTTTTTTTATTTTCCGCAAGTATACCAGCTTAGATTCGGTGCAGTACGGTCCCAGCCGCGGCTTTGTATATAAAAACCACTCGTTGTAATGTTTTCACATTTCCAACCCATATACTCGGCACCGCCCCATGATTCACCGTTTCTGACAGAAAATAGTATGTTATAATTTGTATTTGAATATCGCTTCAGTAAAGATATGGTAGCACCGTTTCCCGAAACTCCGCCTTGTTCAAGCCAAACTCTTGTTGTTTTTGCGCTGTCTGAAAAATATTCCCTGTACCAAGAAGTACCGTTTATGTAAGTTGTAATATACAACCCGTTTGAAGACAGCGCCCCGACAGCAGAAGCGGTTTGTGTATCAACATAAGTTTGAAGCTCCGACTCGGCTGCATTTATTTGGTTTGAAAGCTGCGTATTTACACTTGCAATATTTGAATAAATGCTTGCACTTGTTGAGGTAATTCTCTCTGATGCTTCTGCAATTTTATTATCCAAATATTCAAAGTTATTATTCATTGTTTCCGAGGAAGCAAGCGAACCGTATTCTATTCGCGTTAATGCCATTATTGACTCCTTTCGTTTATTAATGTGTCATAAATCTTGTCAACCTTTTTGTTTATATTATTGAGCTGCTCTTTTACAATACCGAATTCGGAGCGTGTAATATAAATCTGCGAAATTTCAGACAAAATCTCTCTGTGAGTTTGTTCCAAAACAGCAGGTGTCACAAAAAGGTTATATTGAAAAATCATTGCTACACCTATTAAAAAAACAGGCGCATATTTGTGCAAAATTTCTTTGTCCATACTCTGCATCCTCCCTATTAACGCGCTGCTAACATTGCAAGCTGTAAGATTCTCTGCAAATCACCGCTGCCTGAGGTTTCTGAGGTTTTTGTAGCATTTCCTGTGCTTGTCTGCAAAGATTGCTTCTGCATATCTGAAAGATAATCCGCTCCGGACAAATAATATGTAAGAAGATTACTAATCATCTTGGCTGAATTTTCCTGAGATTGAGATATCAAATCCGCTAAATAATCCTCAATCGATGCGGAATTTTGGTTTGAAAGATTTCTATATAAATCTCCCGCCTGTGAAGAACGTATCATATTTCTCTTGGAAAGCGGATTAATAATCCCGTTTTCAAGATTTCTAAACGTCTCACTCTCCAAATTGTTTCTGAATGTTTTTAACTTCGCTTGATTTGTCAGTGAGTTTAAATTCGGCGTCAAATAATCATCAAGCAAAGAATCAATATTTCTGTTTACAAAATTATAAACAGAGCTCAAAGCCGTTCCGTCTTTGAAATTTGATACAGTTCCGGAATTATTTGTTCTTGCGGTTGCATAAGGATTAGAAGTCGTTGTATCCCCTAAAACCGTTTTTGTAGTTGTTGTTTGAGACTTTTTTCCCATTTTTTCTCCTTTCCTAAATTGATTTCACTTTTATTTTTTCAAACTCTATATTTTTGATACAAAAATCGTCCCCGACCTCTTTTGTCGAAAACGTTATTTGCAAGGTCCTGAAAAAAGATACCGGAAGCCGCTTTATAGAATTGATATCTTTTGCGGGGAAATATGAATTATCCCAGTGACCTAAATCAAAATACAGAGAGTTATTTATACTCTTTGCCTTTACCTGTCTCGTTTTTGAACTTGATGTGTCATAGTTTTTTATATATTCAACATAAAACCTGTTTGTATAATACATATCCAAAGATACTTTTGGAGGATACGGAAGCACCTTCAAAGTGTTTTCTCTGCCTAAATTAAGCGGAGAACATTTGTAAAATGCTTCTATAAACTGTCCGTCAAAAGTGTTTGAGCTATATTCCTCATAAATTTTTCTTCCGCCGGAATACAACACTCCGCCAACCATACCAAAACAGTTTATATGCTGAGACCTGCGCTTTATCCATGATTTTCTTATGTAGTCATAAATCAAAATCGTTGAATAATTCTCATTATTGCCTTCGTTGACTCCTGAGAGCAAAAACCAAACCTCATTTCTGTCGGCTGTCACAACAGAGAGAGTCCTTATGTTTTCGGAAGCCGCAAGCGGGATATCCAAAAGCTCCTCTTGAATATCAAGCGCAATATTCTCGCCTAACGTCTTGTCACCGTTAATAACTTGACGGAAAGAAAAAACTCCCTTTTTGGTATTATCATAAAAATACAGCTCCGTCCCGTGGAATACAAGCGCATTATACCCTGCACACCCGCCTGGAGAATCCATTGTTTTATAAAAACTTCCGTCATCTTCATCAACAGCAATAAGCGAAGAAGAATTTTCATGAAAGACAGCAAGCGCTCCCAAATAAGGATAAATTGCCGTAATATTTTTTACAAACTCTATATACCCTGCAGAAGTCACTATTTGAGCGCTTGAAGTTGAAAAATCGTAAATATTTTCCTGAACCGAATACCAAAGTATATGCCCTGAAAATATCCAAAGCCTCCCTGCAAACACAACGACACCGAGACCTTTTATTCTCCTGCCGTCCGCATCCTGAAGCTCCATCATCCGAACTTCCTCAAGCTCACCTTCATTATAATGTCCGATTTCTATAGACAAAAGCTCCTCTGAATTTGAAAATACAAACAAATCAGACCAGCCCTGAGAAACATCGCATCCGGAAGCTTTTCCTGTTACGCTTAGACCTGAAACCTTTTGCACCAGAGTTTTTGCCTCAGGTGAAAACAAATATATTTTTCCCTCTGTTGCATTTTCAGTATAAACGAAAAAGTACGTAACTTGACCTTGAATGCTCTCAAATATGTTAATAACACGCTCATCATTCGGTATCAAATTGCAAACAGAAATATTTCCCTTTGCGGTCCTTATTCCGACACCTGAATTTACGCCCGTTGAAAACAACTCCACATTCTGCATGTCAGAAGCGGTTACAATAGAGCCTGAATAAACAGAAGCAGTCCTGCTTATCCCTGAAAAATTGTTACAAATAAGATTTGTCCTTTGCATAATACTCCTTTCTTTTTTTAATTTCGATACAATAATATAAATAAACTATTTACCCCCCTTTTCCCCCCACGCCAAACTTGTAATCCCCAATTTCAACCCAATATATTTACCCCCCCTGCCCCCCACGCGCCAGACTTGTAGCT
>CACZPB010000094.1 GCA_902782905.1 uncultured bacterium | reverse complement strand
GAATCATATTATGTAAATCAGTGGTGCACATCGGATTTCGGAAGAAAAGAAGCGATACTCTGGGATATGACAAGAGTAGATTGTTTAGCAAAGGACTATGCTATAGAATTTGATTTTGCTAAAAAGTGGGCGGAGAGTATTGGACAGGCTCTTTATTATTCAAAAATGACAGGAAAGGCACCGGCTGTTGTTTTGATTTTGACCTCTCCTGCGGATTACAGATATGTAAAACGTGTAGAAAGACTAGATAACGGAATAAAGATTTTTCTTGTAAAAGCTTTTTAATATTTAGCTTTATTTATGTTGAATTGAGAGAATATGTTATGGTACAATAGAGCCATGTTTACCGGAATTGTAGAAGAAATCGGAACCGTCCAAACTATCACTGATAAAAGAATTAAGGTATTGTCTTCAACTGTTATTGAGGGCTCAAAGATTGGTGACAGTATAGCTGTGAACGGAGTTTGTCTTACTGTTACAAAATTGGATAAAACATATTTTGAAGCAGATATTTCGCCGGAAACGTTAAAAGTTACGACATTAGGCGAACTCAAATCGGGTTCTTCAGTAAATTTAGAAAGAGCATTAACTTTAAATAGCAGGCTCGGCGGTCATATTGTTTCAGGTCATATTGACAGCGTCGGCAGAATTACAAAGCTTTCTAAAAACGGTTCATTTTATGAGCTGGAAGTAGAGTTGGATTCAAAAGAAGAAAAGTATGTCGCGAAGAAGGGTTCAATTGCAATAAACGGCATAAGTTTAACCGTTGCTGATGTTTATAAAAACAGAGTTATTGTTGCCGTAATTCCGCATACTTTTGAAAATACTTCATTGAAAACTCTTAAAGTTGGTGCAAATGTAAACATAGAAACAGATATTTTGGCAAAGTATGTTGAAAAATTTTTATCAACGAGTGATAATAAATCAGGAATTAGCATGGATTTCCTGATTCAGAATGGTTTTTAAATTATGGCTGACACAAATCAATTTAACAAAATAGAGGAAGCACTTGAAGATTTTAGGCTGGGAAAGCCTCTGGTAGTTGCGGATGATGAAGATAGAGAAAATGAGGGCGATTTGATTTGTTCTGCCCAGTTTGTGACACCTGAAATTATAAATTTCATAACAAAGGAATGCCGCGGAATTGTTTGCCTTGCAATATCAGATGAAATTGCAAAAAAACTTGATTTGCCTCAGATGGTAGAACGTAATACCGAAAGTATGCAGACGGCTTTTTCGCTTAGCATAGATGCAAGTCCAAAGTACGGTGTAACAACAGGCGTTTCTGCTTTTGACAGAGCAAAAACTGTAGAAGTCGCAATTGCGCCGGATGCCGAGCCCTCGGATTTGAGACGTCCCGGTCACTTGTTCCCTTGTGTTGCGAGAAAGGGCGGAGTTCTAAAACGTTGCGGTCATACAGAAGCTGTTGTTGATTTGGCAAAACTGTGCGGACACAGACCTGCAGGTGTTATGTGTGAGATTATGAACGAAGACGGCACTATGGCTCGCAGGGATGATTTGTTTGAGTTTGCAAAAAAACACGGTATAAAAATAATAACTGTTGCGGATTTGATTTCTTACAGACTGAGAAAAGAGAGATTCGTAAAACGCGAAGTTGAAGTTTTTTTGCCGTCTAAATTCGGGAATTTTAATATTGTTGGTTATACAGATACAATTACAGGGTGTGAGCATGTTGCTATGGTAAAAGACGACGGCTCAGATAAAATTCCGCTAATTCGAGTACACAGTGAGTGCTTGACAGGAGATGTATTTCACAGTCTCAAGTGTGATTGCAATTGGCAGCTTCATGCAGCTTTAAAGATGATTGAGGAATACGGAAAAGGTGCGGTTATTTATATAAGAGACCATGAAGGCAGAGGAATCGGCTTAATTAATAAACTCAAAGCATACAAACTTCAAGAACAAGGTCAGGATACGGTTGAAGCAAATGTATCTTTGGGCTTTGCACCCGATTTGAGAAATTATGGAGTCGGTGCTCAAATTATATTGGATTTAGGCTTCAACAATTTTAACCTGATTACGAACAATCCAAAAAAGATAATCGGGTTAAAGGGCTATGGCCTGACGATACACGAAAATATAAATATTAAATCTGAAGTTACACCATATAACGAACGATATATGGAGACAAAAAGAGAGAAAATGCATCATATCTTGTAGAAAAGTAAGAGGTAATTATGGAACTGAATGCTTACGAAGTAGAATTATTGAATGTAAATACATACAAGCTTTTTGCCGGTGTTTACAGCGATTTTAAGCGAAAAGCCGTCAGTGAGTATAAATTTGAGCTTGAACCTCTTGAATATGAGGAATTTATTGATGCAATAGAGAAAAAATATATGAACTGTATTATTCTCAAAGAAAACGGTATTCCGACAGCGTTTCTGGTTTATACGACATCTGTTTCAGAATCCATAGAGTTAAATATAATTCACTGCCTTGGAACAGAAGACGAAATTACAAAAGTTCGCATGCTAATAGATAAATTTTTGGCTCTTACCGAGTCAGAACGCCAAATAAAAGTTGTATCCTACCCAATGCTCGGCCATCAGTCGGTATTTACAGCAGATATTGCAAAGTTCGGATTTAAGTTTATTGGTCTTGCAGTATTAAGATTTCTAATGGGGAACGCTTCTTCTGAACGAATTTTGGAAAATATGAAACTCAGAGAGCTTCCGGACGGATATAAAATAGTCGGGTACAGTGACGAATACAGAGAAGATGCAATAAAGGTTGTATATGAAGCATTCAACGACACACAAGACGCGCTTTTTGATACAAGATTCAAGTCAATAGAGGGTTCCAGAGATATTATTAATAAAATTGTAGACAATATTTACGGTGAATTTTTAGATGAAGTTACATCGGTACTTTTATACAACGGAAAACCCGTAGGATTTGCATTTTCCAATATAACAGGAGGAAAAATTGCAAATATACCTCTTGTGGCAATAGAAAAAGAACATAGAGGTAACGGTTTTTCAGAACAACTCCTCAACCGTTCGGTAAAAATGATTGTGGATTGGACAAAAATCGGAAGAAGGATTTTTTCTGAAGTAAATGTAACAACAGAAACAAATAATTATAAAGCCTTGAAACTTTACAGGCGCATAGGTTTCCGTGAGGATTATTGTTATCCTCAAGCTTATCTGACGCCGAAAAAGTAATACTTAAGTTGGAAAAATAAAAAAAATAGGTTACAAATTTTAAACTTTGTAGTACAATATAAACGGAAATTATACGAAAGGAGAAGTATGAGACTATCTAAAGAAATTTTGGCAACACTTAGTGTTGTATGCTTGACCTCCGGTATAGCTATGGCAGGTTGCGAAAACAACTTACAATCATATGCACACCCTGCTTGGATTAGCACAGAAGGTCACACTCTTTTAACAAAACAAACTGATGTAACTATCGGTTCAAAAATTTGCAAACCATGCAATGCAAAAACTATTAACGGAAAACAAAATGTAATCATTGGTCGTGAAGCAAAAAAAGCTTTAAGCGATATGAAGAGCAAAATGGATTCTACAAGAGCTGCAGCATGGGATGCTAAATCAGCTATTTTACGTTCAGAACTTGCTTGGCAAATTGTTACAGGCTTAGGCTTCAGTCAAACAGCTGCTAACAAGTACACTGACTTGGAAAACACTTATTGGGCAAAAGATGAAATCGACAGAGCTTTGGCTGCTGACGTTATGATCGGTTATCCAGATAACACATTCAAGCCTGATCAAGCTATCACAAAGGCAGAAGTATTTGCTACATTTGCTAAATTGATGGTAGTTAACCATGACGCTAAAGCAACTCCTGTTTTTGAAGGTCAAGAAGTTCAATACATTCCGAATTGGGCTATCGGCTGCACAAACGAAGTTTTAGCTTCTGGTATCTTGAATGCAGTTCCTGAAAAAGACAAAGTTGTTACTGCTGAATACTTAACAAGAGAACAAGTTGCTTACATGCTATCTGCTATGAAGGCATCATTCAACATCGATACAACAAATGGTGCTGAAGGTTGCGCAACAACTTATGCTCCAACAATTGTTAAGATTAAATTGAGCGAAAGAATTTCAGCTAGAACTTCTAACGTAGGCGATACATTCACAGCTAAGACAACTGAATCTGCAGTTGTTGAAGGCG
>CACZPB010000093.1 GCA_902782905.1 uncultured bacterium | reverse complement strand
GCGCGTGTAGCCCAGTTGGATAGAGCGTTTGGCTACGAACCAAAAGGTCGCGAGTTCGAATCTTGCCACGCGCGAATTTTAAAAAAAACAAAAAACAAGGTCACGACCTTGTTTTTGTTATATAGGATATGCTGTTATGATGAATTATAAAGTATCTTTTTCTAATATTGAAAGTGCAATGAACGCAAAAAAAATGTTTGAGTTAAGACAAGCATCAACATCTTTGATTTTGTCCGGAGAATTTAAAAAAGCAAGAAGCATACAGAAAGAATTCGCTAAAATGGCAGTTAACGATTTTGAGGCATATAAAGCACTTCCTCTAGTAAGATATAACAATGTTCCATTTAAAGTTTGGCTTGCAATGCTTGGAAAATCTATAAAATTCCGTTTATACAAAATGTTTTCCCCGTTATCCAATGATGAAAAACAGTTAAATAAATTGTCCAGAAGCTATTTGAGCAACCTTAGTGATAGTGATAAAAAGAAAAAGACTATAGATATAACAATTCCGTCTTTATTCTAAATTAACTTTCGATAGTAAGTGTGTCATTTTCAGTTGCGAGTTCGAGCATTCTGTAAGAAAGATATGCTCCGAGTGCTACGGCTTTTAAGTCAATGTTTTCGTCGTGCTTTGCTACTTCCAATATAGCGCTATTCACTTCAGGATTTTCTTCTTTCATATATTGAACCATATTTTTTCTCCAAGCTTGCACATCTTGGAAAGCTTCTGTAAATATCTCTGAAGACATTTCTTCTGTTATAATCGGTAACATCTCTTTCTCCTATTGTAATTATATACCAGATTATATAGGAATTTTTAATTTTATGCAATACACTATATATATTATTATGATTTAACTTTAGTCTTTTTATTGATTTTAAGTGCAACTTCTTCATCGCAAATGTTTCTTCCCATTGATTTTTCAAGGTTGGCCCGAGCGGAATTATATTCATATAATGTTTGATAGTATGTAAGCTGAGCATTTTCATACTCCAATTGTGCGTCATTAAGCTCAATCGGATCGCCTACACCTACTTTATACCTGCCTGCTGAAAGCTCATAATTTTCTTTTGCTTGCTGAAGCCCTAATTTGGCGACAGGAATTTTATTTTTCTTTTCGTCAAGTGTAAAAAACGCACTTTGCACTTCAAAGTAGATGTTATTTTTAGTGTTAATAGCTTCTGCTTCTTCTTTTGAATATAGAGATCGAGCCTCTCTTATTTCGTGCTTTATTAACATTCCGTTTATAGTTGGAAATGTTAAATATGCTCCGAGAGAATAACCATAATTTGAGTCAGGATGACGACCACCAACTTCAAATTGACCTTGAGTGGTAAATTGAGGCGCCCAGCTTTTTTTAATTAGCTTAACGTTTTGCCTTGCTTGTTCAACTTTAACCTCTGCCAGCTTAAATTCAGGGCGTGATTTTTGTGTTATTTCTATTGCTTTTTTAAGCGAAATGTTGCACGAATGAAAAAATAATTTGTCTGAAATATTATATTTATTAAAATATGGCAGTCCTATCGTATTATTGAGTTTTGCAGTAGCTACCTTAACAGCGTGCTCTGCTTGTATAAGAGTTAATTTTGCATTACTTAAATTAACTTCTGCGATTGTAACGTCGACTTTCGGATTTGTCCCGACCATATAAAAAGCTCTTGCTTGTTCATAAAAAGCTTCATAGTTTTTCACTGTTTGAAGTGCTATGTTTCTTGCTTCAAGCGCATACTGAAGGTTATAATAAGCATCTTTGACCTCATAAATGACATCATTTATTGTACCGGTAAGAATTATTTTATGTCCTTGATTGTCTAATTTTCTTATTGTTGCCTGATTTTGAGTTACTCCGAAGTCGTATAAAAGCTGAGATGCACTGATTTGCCCTAAAACCCAATAATTGTAAATTAGGTTTTCTTGAAATACATCAGATAATTGCAGTTGCCGAATTCTACTATAGCCCGACTGCCAACTGAATTGAGGAAAATATGATGACCAGGTCTGCCGCAACCTTGCGTCAGACGCGAAAACATCCTGCATAGCAGACTGTATTCTCGGATTATTTCCAAGAGCCAATCTTATACAATCATCAAGATTTACTTCAATGGTATTTTCTATGCCGGCTTCTATTGTAGTATTGTACCCCTTGTCACTAATCTTAATTTTGGGTTCAACATCTTCACTTGCAGGATATTTTGCTTTCCCTTTAATTTCCTTATTTAAAATTGACGCATAGGATTGTGTCATAGACAGCACTGAAGCTGCTATTAATGTAATTAAAATTCTTCTCATTGTTCATTTTTTATTTCTTATTTCTAAGATAAATAAAAAATCCGATGAGTGCTATTATACAGGGTGCTATAATTTTTACCGCAACAGGTAGTCCAGCAATTATTTTAAATATAAACGGAATAAGTATAAATGCAATTAAGTAGATAATAGTAATCAATGCAGATAAAATGACAAATTCTCTGCCTAATTCTTTGCGTTTATCGGGTTCGTATTTAATTGTATTCATAAGCACAAAGAATGCCGGAACAAGTATGCTGCCAACTAGGGCAACAGTTATCATCCCGCCAAATACCGAAACACCTATAGAGTGACGGCTTCCTGCGCCAGCCCCTTTTGCAAATACAAGCGGTAATAAACCTAAAATAAATGCAATATTTGTCATCATAACGGCTCTGAAACGAAGTTTCGCAGCCTGCATAGCGGCTTCTATGTAGCCAAGCCCATCTTTTTCCATAGCGTCTTTTGCAAACTCTACAATAAGAATTGCTTGTTTAGTAGATAACCCTAAAAGCATTACAAGCCCTACTTGAGCGTATATATCGAGCGATAAGCCCCAAACATATTGTAAGAATAAGGCACCAACAAGGGCTATCGGTGATATCAGCATAACCGATATTGGAAGCGTCCAACTTTCATACAGGGCAGTCAAGAAAAGATACACAAATGTTAAAGCCATCGCAAGTATTGGCCCTAATTGACCTGAAGATTGCTGCTCTTGTAGTGATGTTCCTGACCAAGCATAGTCCATATCTTTAGGAAGAACCCTGTTCGATATTTCTTCCATTGCTTTCATTGCACTACCTGAACTTACTCCAGGAGCGGCAACGCCGTTTATGGTAATTGAAGGATACAAATTAAATCTGGTAAGTTCATATGGAGCGATTATATCTTTAGTTGAAACAACAGATTTTAGAGGTACCATCTTGCCTGTGGTACTTTTAACATATATTTTGTTAAAATCGTCCATTGTTGTTCTGTATGGCGCATCTGCCTGCATATAAACACGGTATACACGTCCAAATTTGTTAAAGTCATTTATATAGCTTGAGGCAAATTGTGCTGCAAGAGTGCTGTATATTTCAGAAATTGGCACTCCTTGTGCCATTGCTTTTTCTTCTTCTATGTTAACAACCACTTGCGGAAGTGATGCGGTAAATGCTGTGTAAACATTTGAAAATGCCGGATTGATTCTAGCTTGCTGCATGAATTTTTGAGCTTGTTCAAACAATTGTTCCGGAGTTCTGTCACCTTTATCCAAAAGCTGATACTCAAGCCCGCCGAACATACCTAAACCCATAATTGCTGGCGGCTGAGATACAAACGTAATCGCTTCTGTGTATCTTGAAGCTATTTGGTTAGTCTGTGCCATAATGCTGTTTACAGAAAGCTTTGACGATTTTCTTTCG
>CACZPB010000092.1 GCA_902782905.1 uncultured bacterium | reverse complement strand
TTATGCTCACGTGCGCTCAGCTCTTGTTGGCAGCTCGGTAAATATTGCACTAAAAGACGGTCTGCTTAATTTAGGGACTTGGCAGCAAGTTGTTCTTTTGGACTTCGATAACAAAGAGCGTTCAAGAAATATTACAGTTCAGATTGTGTATTAATTAATAGATTAATTACTCAACGTAATCATCTTCCATTTCTTTACCTTTTTCAAAGTCGTAAGTTCCGGGGAATACGTCTACGCCTGTTGCTTTCTTTGTTACATAGTATTGAATTTTCGGAATAAATGTTGAAAGGAATGCTGCTGCGAGTGCAAAACCTGCAACAAAATTTATTCCGTTGTACATAATATTTTTATTTTTAATTTTTTCCAATAATTTTTTATCTACTTTTCCGTCTTTTGCAGCATTACAAACTGTTTCAACGTATTGCTCCATATCAGCTTTCAACTTGTACAATTTGCCGTTTGAAACAAACCTGTATTCGTCGTTATAATTTCCACCTATAAACTCAACTTTAGAGCGAATTGGCTTGCCTTTTGCATCTTTTCCTATTTCCTTACCGACACCTTCCGTGAATTCAGAAAATACGTTGTGAAGAAGTTTTGCATCATTAATTACGGCCTTGTTAATCGAATCAATAACCTGACCTTTTGTAAGAACAGCTTCACCTTGTCTTAGAGGTTGAAGTTTTGATGTTTCACGAAGCCTTGTTAAAATTTCTTCGTCAGTAAAGAATTTTTCTGCTTCAGACAGTTTTATAACTTCTAACGGTTTATTATTGAACATTTTTGAAATCATTGAAAGTTTTTCTGTTTCAAATTTCATACCTTCAGGAAGTCTGATATCAGCAGGTTTTTTACCTAAAACAGCTTTCTTGAATTCCTCAACCTTCATTTCTCCGTTATTTTTGTCTAAAAATTTTGCAAGGTAATCATCCAAGATTGCAGCGGTATTTGGATTAAGTCTGCGAGCTTTGCCGCTTTCTGCGAGGTTCATAAGATTACCGACATGACCTCTTGCCCACATATAAAAGTATATTGAGCCAATATCACGAATAGCAATTTCTCTGCGTTCTTCCTTGGTTCTTGCATTATACATTCTACCGCCTGCTATACCTGCATCGCTTGAGAGAAGCTTACCTGTATTTGTGTTTTCTATTATGTTTGTAAATGCATTAACTGCATTCATTGCACCGCCCTTGAATGACGGATTTTTTGAAGCTTGTTTTTCTTCCACTTTTCTTTCGTGTCTGAGTTTTTTGGTCAACCCTTGATTAAGCTTCGGAACAACAAATCCTATAAATAAGTTTGTTATCAGAATACTTGTAAGAACCTTTGCGCTCTTTATTCCCGCAACCTGAGTCGGAGTAAATTTCTTTGATGAAAGTTTTTTCATAAAGTTTTCAAACGGAGTTCTTAACAATTTATCCGTTCCTACATCAAAGTTTTTGCCTTTGGAATTTAATATTTTTGAAACTATTTGGTCGCCCAATTTGTTCATAGAAGCAACACCGCAAAGCCAAACAATTGAACCCATAATTTCTTCTATAAAACGTTCTCTTGCCTCGTCCCACTTACCTCTTTTGTATGCCTGATAAGTTCTTCCTGTTACAACACAAGCTTCCAATGCAACAATAGGAGCCATTGCATCAGCTTTTGTCATACTTGTGATGACCTTTGCTAATCTTCTGTTTCCTGCTCCACCATTAAAAGATATATTATTATTGCTGTTTATAGAATTCAAATTGTGAACCTTTCCATGCTTCGGCTGTTTAATTTAAACTCGGTAAAGATATTTTTTTGACCAATATTTTTGAAATTGTTACATTTCGCAATATTTTTTAAAAAAGTTTGCTTCACCCCTTTACATTTGCCCCTGTTTTTTTTATGATTGTTCTATACGTACATAGTCAAAATATAAGGAATAGCAAAATGAATCCGATAATTAAAAATTTAGAAGCTGAATACACTACTCGTGAACTTCCTGAAATCAACACAGGTGACACTGTTCGTGTATCAGTAAAAATCGTTGAAGGTAACAAAGAAAGATTACAGGCTTACGAAGGTACTGTAATCGCACAACACGGCTCAGGAATCAATAAAACAATCACTGTTAGAAAAGTATTCCAAGGTGTTGGTGTTGAACGTGTATTTTTGGTACACTCTCCACGTATCGACAAAATCACTATTCAAAGAAAAGGTGATGTTAAACGTGCAAAATTGTACTACTTGAGAGAACGTTCAGGTAAAGCTACAAGAATTAAGGAAAAAATTGAAAAAAGATAAGCTGCACATTCACTGGTACCCAGGGCATATAGCAAAGGCTGAACGTCAGCTAAAGGAAAAATTAAGCCTTGTTGATGTGATTATTGAGGTACGAGACAGCAGAATACCTTTATCAAGCAGTTATACAAACATAGAGAAGCTTTTGGGAAACAAACCAAGGCTTCTTTTGTTGAATAAAGCTGA
>CACZPB010000091.1 GCA_902782905.1 uncultured bacterium | reverse complement strand
TTTCTATATGAAGCAATCAAATTATCTTCTTCCAATTCCTCCCAAGGAAGTGCATTTCTGTTTTGTAGATAAACATTCTTAGCTTTTTCTTCATAGCCTGTCATGCCCATTTCATCACCGGCATACATAGTCGGCATTCCAGGGAGCCCTTTTAAGAATTCCATAATCATTGATGCTTTTGCTACAGCAGGTTCTGTTGCTGCCTTATACATTTCACCGATTATAGCATCTTTGTGCTCAATTGTTTTTCCGGAGCGGTACTCAGCTTGTTTTACTGCCATTTCTATTGCAGTTTTAATATCTCTTGCTGCGTATCCGTTCTTTTTCATTGCAATTGTTGCGGATTCGGACTTCTTAGCGTCTTTTCTTGCGCTGTTTACTGTTTTTCTGTCGTATTTTGTAACAAATTCTTTGAAACCTTCCTTAATTGCATTGTTTTGTGCTTTGTAACCTGAAGATTCTAACGAGTCTTTTAATAATCGAGCCAGTTGTACTGTATAAATGTCATAATTGTTACTGTTTGCTGTTACACCCATAATTTCAGCAAGATATGCTCTGTTTTGCCTGCCGACGTCTTCATTTTCTCCTGACCAATCAAAATCGCCGTGTACCAGATAACTCGACAAATCCTTTGAATTAGCTTCTTTAAGAACTTTTTTCATCAGGCTTTGTTTTTCGCTTTCAGAAATATTGAGCCCGTGTTTTGCAGAAAGTCTTAAAATTTCTTCAAAAGCATTTTCCAAGCTTGAAAGTTCCTTAATGTCGATTCGAGTCATGCCTTCAGTTTTTTCAGGGTTCAAATAATTTCCGTTTGTTAAATCGACAAGGGCATTTTTAATAAGTTCAATATCTTCGGCAGGAATTTTTCCTTCAAGCTCGAATAACGTATCCATCAAAAGTTTAGATTGGGCAACCGCTCTTGAAGAAACTGTTCTGAAGTACTCATTGTTATCAACGTTTAATCTTAGCTCAATAGGAACATCCTTCATAGAGCCTGCTCCTGAAAGAATTCTTATAATATCTTCTCTGTGATTATGAGCACGGTTAAAGTCCGCTCTGCCGTTAGGATAGTTTACCAGTACCGGAGAATGGAATAGCTGCATATCAACCGCCAGTCCGTGAATCATTCTCGGTTTATCATGGTTACCCATAAATGTATATAAATTTCTTAAATAATCAGCGCTTCTGGTTTGAAGGAGTAAATCTAATCTGTTTTTAAATGAGTCTCTGTGCTCAGAAGCTCCGTTACCTGTTTCAAAGTCACCGGAGAATACATTTAATAAATTTGTAAAGAAATAAGAATATCCGGCTTCTGAGGTAATACCTGTTTCGTTGTAAAATTTAACCATAGCATCCGGTTCGCCGTTAAATCTTCTGCCCAAATCAGTTTGTCCGTTATAAGGACAAGCTTCTGCTCCGTATGTATCTTGCATTAATTGCGATACGTCTGTTATTTCTGCAATTAGGTTAGCATGAGGATTTTGTTCTTTTACGCCCTGAACAAATTTTGACCAGAATTTTATTACATCATTCCAGGTATCATCAAAATCGTTTTCTTTGTTTCTTACAGCATCCATATCCATAACGTCTTTTGCTGCATCTAATCTCCAAGCAAGTCCCAAACCTGCCTTTTCATATAGTGCTTCTGCAAGGCGGAAGCTCGTGGTATCTGTGCCGGCAATTCGTTTAGAAATAGAATTAGCTACATAAGAAATATCATCTGTTGAAAGTTTTCTTAAACCTTTTTCCATTTTTTCTTCAAGGATAGAAGCTTCTTCTTCCGGATTATGTGCATTTATCCCTAGAGCTTTCAGGGATGTTGCTTCTTTGATTTCATCATAGTTGTAGTGAAGTTCGCCATTTTCTAATGTTGACGGTTTAAATGCTTCACCGCTTAAGGACTTTAAGAGAGCGTATTTCGCAATGTCTTGCCCCATAAGCTCCATTACATATTCACCGTATTCTGTATAATCGCCGTTTGCATCAATTAATTTTTCATTAGAAGTTTCGTTTACTTTTTTAATAACAGCTTCCGCAAAATCCTTAAGTTCATTTCGGAAAAGTTGATTAACCTTGTTATATACAGTTGCGTATTCAGGTACAAGATGCGGATTGTTTTGCTTCATCAAATCAAACCTTGACATACCTATTGTTTCATCGGTTGTTGCAAGATTTGTAAAGTATGACGTTGCAAGAACTCCAACAGTATTTTCACCAAACTCTAATGTATCCATCGGCAATCTCATAAGAGATTTAACTGTTATAGATTCTTTATCAAGAATTCCTTTCGGATTAAGAAGGTATTCACCATTAATAATGTTACCTAAAGTCTCTTCATCAATTTTTACTTCTTTTGGAAGTTTACCTTCTGCTATTAGTTTGTTGATTTCATTAATTGTTTTTGCTCTGCCTAATGTTTGAGCTGTATAAATAGTTTGTATGTCTTTAACCTTGCCTGTCCAATATTGACCGGCTTGAATTGCCATGTCCTGAACTTCTTTGGTTCCTCTGATAATCATTTGCTGCTCATGATATCTTTGAGCTCTATTAGGAATTGCCATAAGATTTTTTTCATCATAGCCCGAAATATGGTAGTTCATTTTTGCCATATCAGTATTGGCATCCCAAGTGACAAATCCGCCTTCTGTTTTTTTATCCAACTTAAAGTTAGAAAATTCAGCAAGCATCATTGAACCTTCAGCAGAATCCAGCTTAATATTCTTATCATATTTTTTATTTAGTTCATTAATATTCTCAATGTTTTTATCGAGTTCTTTTATGTTTGTATCATTCAGAGGGAATCTGTATACCATGTTTGTATCGTCATGGCTGTTTATTGTTAGCTCATTTATATCTTTCTTTGCATCATAAGTTTCTATATATGATTCTTTTTTAGAATCATAATTCGGGTTTGCTTTTTTTGTGATGGTTCCGTCTTCTCTTTGAATGTATTCATAAGGAGTATTGATAAGGCGGACTCTGAAATTTTCTTTATTTTCAGGAACAACACCTAAGCCTAACGCTCCGTCTTGTATACCGTTCATTCTGAACCAATAGTAACTTTGAGGATTTTTATTTGCCCATCTCAATGCATACTGTAAATGAATGCCCTCTAATCCTTCAGAAGTGAATGTTCCGTCATAAACATATCCCATTCCGTTTTTGTAAAGTTCTCTCATCAAACGTCCGAATAATTCTGTATCACCTTGAGTTGAGGAGATTTGTTTATTGTTTTTATTCCAGTAACTGTGGTGAGAAACGTTGTCTCCGTTTGCGATAGGTGTTGTCAACAAATATTTATATCTTTGTTTTAATTCAGGTATTGCTTCGATAAATGCTGCAAAAGAGCCGCCGTACTTATTTGAAAAGGTTCTTGGTGTACTTTCTGCGTCTATTTGTGCTTGTTTGTCATAACTGATTTTACCTGTTATCGGATCATACTTAACCCCAGGCTTATATGAATCAGGAATTGCCATATACATAGCACCCTGAACTGTCGGTGTAGTCCCTTTTCTGGATACAAGGGTATATTTGTAATTTGAAACGGAATCATCTTTATAATCTTGTGATTCGTAGGAGTATAAAAGATTTCCATTTTTGTCTTTTACATCTTTTAATGCCCTGTCCTGATGAACTCTAAAAACGTATTCTCCGTTTGTTCCCAATTTTGTCTTGACGCCTGTATCTGCGCCTTCCCAAACGATTTTTCCGTTTTTATCTTTTCTTACAATTTTATAGGCAAAAGCCTCGTCTTTATCTAGATTTGTTATATCCTGAAGATTGACATCGACTCCCTCAGGTTTCAATTGAACAGATGCAATGGGTTTTTCATTTATTTTGTAATTGTATTTATCAGTAGGAGTTACTTGAAAAAATTGAATTTCACATGTTTCATTTTCATAATCATAGGGATAATTAAAGTGCATAATATTTTCCCCAACACTGTTTGTCTTGTGCTGCGGACCCCTGAATGCCGGACTTTTTGCTATCCCGATGACTTTGTTTACAAACATCTTATTGAGAACCCCTATCTATTTATATAAAGACTTAAAAATATAAAATCTTGCTTATTTTTTTGTCATGTTAAATAAAATATTTACAAAAATTAATATTTATCCGACAGAATGGTATGAGCCTATTACATAAAACATTTTTACATAGGGTTTTATTTCAGAAAAAGCTTTTTTTTGTTTTGTCATCGTTTATGTGGCCTTCAAAATCAATATAGAAAACATATTCGCCAAGTTCTTTTTTTGAAGGACGTGAATCTATGTATGACATGTTAATTCCGTGTTTATCAAATATCGTTAAAATTCTACTTAACGCACCTGCTTTATTTTCGGTTGAAAAAGTGATACTTGTTTTATCGGCACCGGTTTTTGGAGATAGAAATTTACCCAATAAAATGAAGCGGGTTTTGTTGTTTTCTTCATCGTTTATAGCTTCTTCTATAACGGGTACTTTGTACATTTTAGCGCATTCAATGCTTCCGATAGCAGCAATTGATTTGTCGTCTTCATGTAATGATTTTATTGCTGCGGATGTGGAAAGAGTTGCTTCCTCAATCAATGTATCCGGAAAATTGGTGCTAATAAAATGTTTACACTGAGCAAGTGCTTGCGGGTGTGAACGTATTATTTTTATTTCAGATTTTTTGTTTGCATAACCTATAAGAGCATGTTTAACATCCATAGTTGTTTCCGCAATGATTTTAATTCCTTCTTTCTTTAAAGAAACCAAATTATCTAAAGCTTCTCTTACAATACCTTCAATTGAATTTTCAATAGGAATAACAGCTGCAATATCTTCAGAATTTTCATCTTTTATTGCTTTTATTATTCCGGTAATTGATTTAAGGTTTGTGCTTACGCAATTAAAATTAAAAGATTTTATGAATTTGTCTTTTGCAAAATCGCTATATGAACCTTTTGGTCCTAAAAATAATAATTTTTTGATTTTTGTTGCGTCTAAAGTTTCCTGCTGCATTATTTTATATCCCTATCTATTTTTTGTAAAATCTCTTTTTAACAAATCAGTAACGATTTTTGTTGCTTTTTCTATGTCACCGGTTTTGTAGTATATTTTTGCAACCAATATTTCCCTTGAATAATTTGGACTCATATTATTTGCTTTTAGTGCAAAACTGAGTGCGGTTCCAAATCTTCTGTTTGCTGCATAAATTTGAGAAATTCCTTCATAACTGGATGCAATAAGCTCTTTGTCGTCAGTGAGTGTTTCGACTTTTTGGAACTCTTCTATTGCAGTTTTTAAATCATCGGCCTTTTTCGCTTTGTAAGCAGCAAAAAGAGCTTTTAAGGCTTTTTCTTCAGATGTTAATTCTGATTTTGATGTTTGATTTTGATTAGTTATAGCACTTTCTTTTATTCCGGCTCCGCTTGGTGTATCTACCTCTACAAATTCAACAGAATCATCATTAGTAGTTTCGATATCTTCTGAGTTATTTTCATCGTTATCTTCATTATTATCTTCATCATCTTCGTCTGTATTATCGTTTTGTTCTTCTTTTAAAACTTTATTTCTTTGAGAAGATGTGTTAATTTCTTTTGATACTACTTGTTCAATCTGTGTTTCCTCTTTTTGCGGGAGATAGTCAAAAGCTTTTACAATTGCAATAACAAATAAAACACATACAATAGTTAATAGTATCAAATATTTTCTTGTGTCAAAATCAATATTTTTATTCATTTCTATACTCCGACATTCTGCTTATTTAATTCTACACCAAAAGCAAACATTGCAAAATCATATTTTACAGGATCGTCAGGAGAAAATTCTTTTAACTTTTCGGTGAGTTCTTGCACTGCTCTGTAATCATTGCTCTTTCTGGTTAAAAGCCCCATTTTTCTCGACTGTCTTGCAACGTGAACATCCAGTGGTATATACAAATCTTTAGGCTTCATGAAATCCCAAATCCCAATATCAACAGGAGATTTCCTTACCATCCAACGCAAATACATATTCATACGCTTCATTGCGCCTCCGTTTTTTGGATTCGGAATCATGTGATAAAAACCTTGTTTTGCATCTTTTGGTGCGCGCAGGTAAAAATAATCAACAACTTTTTGCAAAAAGTGGTCATATTTTTCTTCTCTTGGAGAAAATGAATATTCAAATAATTCTTCCAAACCTTTAGATTTAGTGTAAAGTTCATTTAGGATTTTAAATATCGGAATAATATCATACTCTTTAGAAAATCTGTATTCGAATCCTTTAAGGTTATTAAAATCACCGTTTTTTACATAGTTAGTTATATCAAAATCAGCCTTCTTAAAAAGTTCATCAAGCTTTGAAATAAACATCTTTCTGTTTCCATAAGCAAACAATGAAGAAATAAATCCTGCGAGTTCTTTGTCTTCTTTTGATTTTGCTTTGTATACAAACTGAATGGGGTCATCTTTTATAAAACTTTCTGTCTCATATTTGGAAACCAACAAATCCAATTCTTCTTTTGATATCATTTTCTTATTCCCTCAAAAAATGCCTTTAATATTTTATCGCACTTATCTTCCTCTATTCCACCGTATACCTTAATTTTTGAGTTAGCAAGTTTTGGTAAATTTAAAGTGCTTTCAATCGC
>CACZPB010000090.1 GCA_902782905.1 uncultured bacterium | reverse complement strand
GGCAGGAGTTTCTTATCACATTTGCGGATTGCAAGTGCAATTTGCTCTATATCGGTAATTGAGGTAGAATCTGCAACAATAAGTTTTTTCCCTTGTTTTATGAGTTCGTTTATTCTTATTAAAATCGGTCCTGCACCATTCATTACAGTTTTTAAATCCAAAGTCCCGACGAGTTCTTTTTTATCTTCATCAAGTTGAGACTTCAAAAGAGTCGGAAAGTGAGATTCAATAATCGGAGAGTGCGGATCTCGAGCAATCTCGGTTCTTCCTATCGGAATTCCTTTCAGAAGGTGATATCCTCCAACGGTAATTCTTCCTTCCTGCGGAAAAGCCGGTATGATGATAGCAGCATCATATTCCAATATTTCAAGCATTTTTAATGTTTCGACAGCTATATGCCCTCTGAGTGTTGAATCTATCTTTTTGTAGTAATACTCAAAAGAAAATTTGTCGGAAAACGTTTTTACGACGCTGCTTACTTTGTTTATTGCATCTTCTGCGGAACAATTTCTCGACTCAGAAGAAATCGCCCAAACTTCAGTTACATCCTTTCGGTTAGGGGAGTATTCTCCGTCAAGCAGAATCTTCGTTCTGGCACCTTTTGTATGAAATTGCAGAGCGGTATCATTAGCACCTGTCAAATCATCGGCAATTATACCTACCAAGTCCGTAAAAATCATGCTTAATCCTTACATTTCTGTATCGCGTTTGGAACCGAGAAGACGTACGTTGTTTGCAACGATTAAAAATCTTTCTCTTTCCTCACCGGTTTGGTCTGTCCATTTGCTTATAGAAATTCTTCCGTCTACAACAACTTGTCTGCCTTTTTTGATATATTCACCTGCGAATTCGGCTTGTTTGTCCCAAACCTCAATGTTATACCAATCCGTAACTTCTTCCTTAGACTTTGAATCCCATCTTCCGACAGCAAGTGAAAAAGTAGTTTTAACTTTCCCAGATTCAAAATATTTTATTTCTGCATCTTGTCCGGCTCTGCCTATTATTGTTGCATTATTCATTATTATCTCCTTTTATTTTGCTTCAGTTTTTACAGGCTCCGGAGTAACAACTTTTTTATCCGGATTGTATTTTTCATCCAAATATTCTATCTTTGCATTCTTCATCAAGCCTGCTGTAAATTTTTTGAGAACTTCAATTTGTTTTTGAGTTTCCAAATAGAACTTGAGCTCATCTTTAACCTTAGCAAACGGAACTGTACCTGCTTCCATTCTATCGGTTACCTTTATGATGTGATAACCGTATGGAGTTTGAACGATTTCACTTATTGTGTTAGGTTTCATAGAAAATGCTGCATCAGCAAATTCTTTAACCATAGCTTCTTTCGGGAAGAAGCCCAGTTCTCCTCCGCGTTCTGCGCTTGTTTTGTCATCAGATTTTTGTTTTGCTATTTTTTCAAAATCAGCAGGATTTTTCTTAACTTCTGCTAAAATAGCGTCAGCTTTAGCTTTTTGTGCTGACATTTGTTTTTCAACTTCTGTGTTCAAGTCAGTTGGGTTAATATCTTTATTTTTTTCTTTGATTGCTTTTATTATTTCAAGAGTATTAGCTGAAACTAATATGTGAGAAGCTCTGACTTGCTCTCCGTGAGTAAATTCTGATTTGTGAGAATTATAGTACTTTTGAGCATCTGAATCAGAAACGTTTATTTTTTCAATAGAATCAACAAGTTTTTTTATTTTAATTTGAGTTTTTAAATCTTTTGTAAAATCGGCATTAGAAACCCCTCTTTGCTTAAGAATTGCGTTAAGCTGTTCTTTTGAACCCACCTTGTCTATTACTGCTTTAAGTTCATTTTGAACATCTTCTTCAGTAGCGTCGATACCGCGTTTTGCGATTTCTTCATCTAAAAGTGCTTTTACAATAAGCTCTTTTGTAACTTTTTCTCTAAAAATATTTAAAAGCGGATTATTTGCAGCATCAATATTTTTTGAGCCGCCAAAAGCCTTCAAAAAGCTTTGGTCAATATTTTTATTAAATTCTTCATCGAATTGTGCTTGTGTAATAACTTTGTCATTAACTTTAATAATACCTTCTGATTTTTGTCCGAAAGTACAGCCTGTAAACAAAACTGTAGAAATAGCTAAACAGGTCAATAATTTTTTCATATTCTCTCCTTTAAATTGCCCTCAATCTGTGATAATCCTAAGGCAATTTTACATCAAATATACAAAAAAGTTAATGTATAATAGAGTATTCTTTACAAAATGTTATGTGTAAAATAAATATGTTTTACGGGCGAAATGCCTCGTAAATAACAGATGCTGCGCAAGTATTACTTGTGCAGCAATCTATGTAGTCAATATTAGTTTGAGTTTAGGATGTTATTTTAAAGCCCCATTACTTCTTTTGCTATAAGTCTTTCCATTTCAAACATTACTTGAAGAATTACATTACCGATATTATATAGCCACCTGTCACCTTGTTGCCATGCAGTATCAAAGTTGTCACTCCCGCCTCCGGAGCTTTCTCCGTAACCATATATTTGGCATTCTTCTGCATTGGTTTGCGATGTTATTGTTTGCATTTTTCGATAAGCTTCTATTTGTGCTTTTTGGAACAGTTCACTAATTTTAGCTGCACCAAGCCATTTGTAATTATTATAATAATCCTTTATCAATATGCTCATGGCATTATTTAAGGCACTACCATCACCGCCAGGATAAGTTGATTTATATATAGTTAAAGATTGTCCATCATCCATTTGAATGGATTCTTTTTTATCAGTTGTAAAACACTCCTTATCTATCCAATCATCACTGCCATCCGTATGATCGTCCTGATAATACCTATTTATACCTTTGCTGGAATCACTATGAAGTGCGGTACCGCCATAGTTATCTGTAGGAGCCGGTGTTTTGCCAGCAATAATACTCCTTATAGCATAATGCTTAATGTAGTCTCTTGCGTTTTCATCGTTGGCAACTTTTTCAATAAGATTATAAAAGTACCCGCATACCTTTTCTAAAAACTCAGATATGTTATCAGTCACTACATATTGGCTTTCAATGTCCGTAGACAGAGCATATAAAAGCGCTACAGTGAACAATGCATCCTTTTCAGATTCTGATAAACCCAAATTATTTAGTTCATTTGAGTATGTCTCTAAAAGCTGTTTTTTTAATTTATTCTTTATTTCTGTTAAGGTCACATTTTCTCCGTTCTCTGCATTGAACGCACCATGTACCTGTGTTGTGTTTGTAACAAATCTGACTTCACCATAATCATCTATATAGAACCTAAAAGTACCATTGTAACGAATATTTCCCAGCGCAGACATTACTTCTGAAGATTTATCACTTACGTTTGTAGTATTATCTTCAGTTGTTTCTGTACTAGCTGTACTGCCTGTGCTACCAGCTCCATTAGTGCCACCGGTGCTTGAGGTATCGTCAGCTTCAATAATACCGTCAATAGCAGCTTTAAGTTCTTCAAGTGTGTATATTTCTTTGCCGAAGTCTTTTTTAATTTCAGTCTGGTTCATTTTATATACTGGAGGTTCTCCTCCTGCATAGTCAAAATATCCATTAATAGCGCCGCTATTTTTAGTGATAAATTCACCTAATCCGTTGGCATCAATAGCGCTTTTATAGAAGTATCCTTTAGGCATATTTTTGTCATTAAGTTGTGCAGTATAATCTCCCGAAATATTACCGACTGTATAACTAATTTTCATATTTGAACTAATGAATGAAATTTCATATTTAGCGTTTTCATCATATTCCTTCAAATTTGATACAAAAACATCAAAAGAAATTGTGCCATCGAAATATTGCTTACACAAACTTGTTATCTTTGCGCGTAATTCTGATTCCGTTTGCGTTCCTTCAGTAATTTTTCCTTCGTTATCAAATTTGAATGTGTAATTATAGCCATTAAACTCAAAAGTTATGGTTTTGTTATTTTCATTAATGGTGTAGTTATTAATCCCGCTAGCTTTTAAAATGCTAATTAAATAGTCCTTTTTGTATTTTGGTTTTTGGTGATCTTTACTATCATCTATAATTTTTTGAAGAGCGTCTGTTGTTTTATCGATTGTTACTGAATCGAAAACCAGAACATAAACTTTTTCGCCGTCTTCAAATTTTGCGGTAAAGATTACCTTATTATTTTTTATTTGGGCAATAATACCTTTTTCCTCAAGTATATCGACAATTTCTTGTGGTGCAAAGTATTTTTCTTTATAATTTTCAACTAAACCATCGATTTCTTCTCTTGATGGATACTTAATTTTTTCAGAATGGGCATCTATCATTCTTTGGTTTATAAATTGGAAGGTATAATTTTTCCCATTATATTCAAATTTAATAGTGTTTTCTTTAATTTTAACGAATTGTATACCATAATATCCAAGGATTTTTTCTAATTCATTTCTTGAAACATTTTTGTTGTTTATAATCTCATCCAGTTTTCGTTGTTTGGTATCGGTATCAGGAGTGTTAAATTTCCATACATATACTTTATCTCTGGTTTTACCGTTATCATCATAAGAAATTTCGAATATTATTTTCTTTATTTTGTCACCATTGTATATAACTCTAGCTTCAACAATGCCTGATAAAGCATTTAACAGTTCCTCAGGAGTATAGTAATCGCCATTGTTATATTTCTTTTCTATGTCATCAATTCTTTCTTTAACGCTTCTTGTGTCAGGTTCGTTATTAGCACCGGTTGTTGCCGGTTCAACTTGTACATCTTTACTTGTTGCAAAATCAACTTCAAGAGAATTCGCGGCATTGCTTGCTAGCAAATCCGCTGGTATATCAGGTTTAAAAGGTTTGTTG
Organism: uncultured bacterium; assembly: GCA_902782905.1. Classification (GTDB taxonomy): domain Bacteria; phylum Cyanobacteriota; class Vampirovibrionia; order Gastranaerophilales; family Gastranaerophilaceae; genus CAG-196. The sequence goes on along the minus strand of CACZPB010000090.1, from coordinate 4,263 downwards.
GGATATTGTGGTAAGTTGCCGCCAAAATGTAGTCCTGTCATTATTATCTCCTTATGTTTTTAAACGAAGTTGTATGCAATAAATTCTTCAGGTGAAGAAAAACTTATTCTAACCATATTATCAGTATTAAGAATAAAAACTTTTGCGTTTCCGACACTGAATGATGTTCGAGCAGTTTTTACCGGTATATCAGTTTCAAGCGCTTGTTTTGCATCATATATACTTTCAATATTTTCAAACACTTCAAGTCGTTTTTTGAAACGTTCTGCTCTGTCTTCCCCGTCAGAAGTTTGCCCGCTTGTCGCGAACTGGTTCCCGTAGCAGTATGATGCCATATATAAATAGTTATTATTCTTTTTTTCTTCTGCCATAAGAGACTATGATTTCTCCTCTTTTATTTAAATTAAATAGACTAATTCATGTATTATATCGGCAGTTTTAAAAAAAACTTTAGCAAAATTACTAATATTGTTACAAAAGTTAATGCTTTTAGTCGAGTGTGTAAAGATTTGTAACAAATATAAAAACAAACTAGCAAAAATTTTCCTTGAGGATTTTTAGAAAAAACATAAAGCTCTCTCTTCTTATTTAAACGGACAGGCCTTGGTTTTACAAGGTCTTTTTTTTTTGAATTTTGTACTCTGCCGAAGAAAAAAAGTCCGGTGGACTGTTTTTCTGAGAGGAAGCTGAAGTGGAGCTAAAGCGAAACGGAACGCCGCAGGAGCGCGGAGCGAGTGAATGGATTTAGTTTATTCTCAATTTTATCCCAAGTTTTATAAGATTATTAATCCAGCCTTGAGGCAATTTTGATAGGATTGAGGCAACCAGAGCATCGCTTCCGACTGTATAAGAAAGTTTAGGGCGTTTTGAGCGGTCTGCTTTTAAAATAACTTCTACAACCCTATCTTCTGATAGTCCATCTTGCTCATTTTTTTGAGCATTAGCAAGTACATATTTCATTTCGTTTGAATATTCGCCGTATCTTGCGAAAAATTTGGAATTTTCTTCAATTGATTTTCCCCAGAGCGGTGTGGCAATGACCCCGGGTTTTATTGAAATAACTTTAATATCCTTTTTGTTTTCGACAAGAAGAGAGTTAAAAAACATGTCCAAACATTTTTTTGAAGCGCAATAAGGGGATATAAAAGGAAAAATTCCAAAGCTTGCCATAGAGCTTATGTTGATTATTTTCCCGCCTTCAAGTTTAGAAATTAGTCGCTGTGAGAGCTCCAAGTGCCCAAAAACATTAACGTCGAACTGTCTTCTTACTTCATTAATATCTAAATTTTCAACAGGTCCTGCAACTACGCATCCTGCAATGTTTACGAGCGTATCAATTTTATCCGTTTTTTCTAATATATAGCGTGCAGCACTTTCTATGGTAGAAGGATTTGCATAATCGATATAAAACGGATAAACAGTATCAGAAAAATTATTCAGCTCATCCAAAAATTCATGCTTTCTATACCCTGCAAAAACAACATTATCTTTGGAAATCTTTTTTAATAAAGCTTTTCCTATTCCGGAAGTCGAGCCGGTTATTACATATACTTTATTCATTTATCGGTCTCATAATAAGTATGGAAGATATATTAACTTCAATAAAATCGTGTTTTTCAATTTCTTTTTGAGGTGAAATTTTAGATTCCATTTGACAATCCGTAACCGCAATAAACTGTTTGGTAGTATTTAAAATTTCAGTTAACAATCTGCTTTTCTTAACTATTTTGGGCATATGAACATATCCCTTAATAATATATTCAGCAGTTTCTATGTAAACAAATTCACTCCACGAAGCGGCGTATTCATTAGTTTTTTCTTCCATTTTTTACCTTTCTATGTCATGTATGATTGGAACAGAGGTAAGTATAGAGCAAGTGCCATCACAAGAACAATACCACCAATAACAATCAGCATTACAGGTTCTACCATTTTTGTAACTGTATCAATAATTCCATCTAATGTTTTGTCTAAAAAGTTCACAGCTTTGTCAAGCATATCTCCCAGACGACCTGATTGTTCACCTGTCGATATCATAAAAAGAAGCATTCTGGGCATTATCTTAGTTGACTTAAAAGCCTGTGAAAGCTGCATACCTTGTTGGACTTTGACAATAGCTCCGCTCATTTTATTTCTCATAACAGAGTTTGTTAATGTAATAACGGCCAGATGCAAACAATCAACTACAGGTATACCAGCTTCGTACGAAACGCTTAGAACTGACATAAAGTTTGAGTAGTTAGAATACATTATAAGGTTATTAAGCAGAGGAATTTTTAGAACGGTTTTATCTAAAAATTCTTTCGCAGGTTTCCAATGAAGTATCATGTAGCAAAAAGCAATAAAAGCAATTAGGAAGATTGGAATTGTAAACCAGTATTGTTTCAGGTAATCTCCTGCTCCAATCATAAGCGATGTAATTAGAGGCAGTGCTTTATCCTGTTGCTCAAACATTTCCTTGAATGCCGGAAATACAAATACAAGCATTACAATTGAAATAAAAAATGCCAGCACAACAACAAATGCCGGATACATGAGTGTCCCAATAACTTTGCTTTTAACATTTGCTTGTTTTGTCAGCAAGTCTTTAATACGTCCCAATGTTCTTTCAAGTTCACCGGCTTCTTCACCGGCTTTTACAAGACCGATAAAGATGTATCCGAAAACACTCGGATATCTTGCAAGAGTATCTGCAAATGTAGAACCTGCCATAATTTGTGTTTTGAGGATTTTTGACATATCCCTTATCTTTTTTTTGGCAGCTTCCTGTTCCATAAACATAAGTGATTCTACAGCCGGAATACCTGATGTTAGCAAGATTTGCAAGGTAGAGATGAAGTCGATTTTCTCGCTAAGAGACAAATTTTGCATTTGGTCTCTTTTTTTGAATTTGTTATCATTATATTCGGTAATCTGAGTAGGAACCAATCCCATTTTGCGGATGATTTCTCTGGCATCTTTTATATTAGATGCTGTAACTTCACCTTTTATTGTCTCTTTTCCTTTTTTCAATGCTTTGTATGAATATATTGGCACTTTATTTTAAACCTCTTAATTAGTCACTTGCATAACCTAAAACTCTTATAAATTCACCGGTTGTAGTGACGCCGTTTATTATATGCTTAAGACAAGAATCTTTCAGTGTCACCATACCTGCCGCAACTGCGGTTTCTTCTATCTCAATATCGTGTGCTCCTTGAGCTATTAGTCTTTTTATTTCTCTTGTAATCGGCATGACTTCATATATTCCCATACGACCGTCATAACCTAAATAACCGCAATCTTTGCAACCTTTCTTTTTATACAACTTAGTCTTTAAAAGCTGCTGTTGTTTATCAGGATCTGTCGTAATATGTCTCACTTCTTCTTCTGTCGGGAAATATGCCTCTTTGCATTTGTTACAAAGTTTTCTTACAAGACGCTGCGCAATTACTCCTGTAAGTGTAGACGATACAAGATAGTCTTTTGCGCCCATTTCAATAAGTCGTGTGACTGTTGCAGCAGCGGAGTTTGTGTGAACGGTGCTGAGTACCAAGTGCCCTGTAAGAGCTGCTGAGATTGCAACTTCCAGTGTTTCAAAGTCACGAATTTCTCCGACGAGTATAATATCAGGGTCTTGTCTTAATATGGCTCTCATACAAGAAGCAAACGTGATATCTGCCTTTGGGTTAACTTGAGACTGATTAATCCCTTCCAATTTAATTTCTATCGGGTCTTCAATTGTTGTTATATTGACATCTTCTTTGTTTAATGATTTTAAGATTGTGTAAAGAGTTGTTGTTTTACCGGAACCGGTCGGACCGGATGTTAAAATAATTCCGTTCGGACACTGAACCATATCGTGAATTTTTTTTATATCATCATCTGATGCTCCGGGAATAATCATTTTTTCTCCGGATGCTTTCAGGCTGACGGCAGGTGCTAAGATACGTATAACAACTTTTTCTTTTCCTGAGACAGGCAAAGTATTTATACGAAAATCGTACATTCTGTCGTTATATTTTATAGAAAAAGTACCGTCTTGCGGACGTCTGTGCTCCGCAATGTTCATTCTTGCAAGAACCTTGAAACGTGTGATTACAGCCTGCTCAATACTTCCCGGAATATCAAGAACTTTTTTCAATATGCCGTCTGTACGTACTCTAACTACATAATAACTTAGTCTTGGCTCAATATGGATATCTGATGCATTAGCATCTATTGCGTCCGTGATAATTTTGTATACAAATTTTGCAACATTTCCGCTTGCGTCTTGGAGCTCTT
>CACZPB010000089.1 GCA_902782905.1 uncultured bacterium | reverse complement strand
TTCCAATTTTCTGTAGAAAATGCGTAAACAGTGAGGTATTTTATTCCAAAATCATCAAAAGCTCTCATTGTCGTTTTTAGAGCATCTACTCCTTTTTTATGACCGACTGCAGATGGCAAATTCCTTTCTTTTGCCCAGCGTCTGTTTCCGTCCATAATTATTGCTATATGCTTAAGTTCGCACTCTTCAACTATTCTTCTTATATCTTCCATTGTCTACCCTCTTAATTATAAATATTTTCCCTTTCACTGCTTTTTTTCAGTATTGTTATAAAAAAAGCAGATGTTAATTATTTTCAAGCATTTTGAATATTTCAAAGACAGGCTCTTTTAGCTCCTCTACATCAATCTCCTCATCAAGCTCCAATGTGATTGTAGGAATTCTTCTCTCTATCCCCGCCCAAGTGCCAAAACTCCCCGGCGTAGGATAACCAATTGAAGGCTCTATAGGATAACCTATTATTTCAGATATTTTTTTTGCAAATTCTTCTGCCGGACCGTCATAATTAACCACTTTATATGGCGCGTGTAGTGTTAGTATGAGCTTTGGCTTTATTTCTTCTATTAAATTAATCAAAAATTTAGTCTGAATTTCGCTTGCAGGTTCTTCTCCGCCATAAAAATTATTCTTTTCGGTTTTTTCCCAATTCTTTGTCGGGAAATTCCTGTTTAAATCTACGCCGTTTTCATTTACTCTAATATTATTCTTGAAGCCGTATTCATTGAGACAAGGGATAAAAAGTAAATTTGTCTCAGAATATTTTTTGAGATATTCTTCAATCAAAAAATTGCCTTGCGGCTCATCACCGTGAAAGCATCCTATAACAAGTGTTGAAGCTTTTTTATTGCCTGATATTTTAATATTTGATAATATAGCTACCCCCTCACCCTACCCTCTCCCGCAGGGCGAGGGAAAAGTTTATAATCCTCATTACGGTTTCAACACAGCTAAGATATAATCATCGTTAAAGAATTTTCTTGCACACTCCTGAATATCATCAGCTGTTACCTCCTTTATGTTCTCAAGGACTGTATCTCTGTGGTTAAAAGGTTTTCCCATAATTGAGTAGTAAGCCATACTGTTTGCCTGTTGAGAGTTTGTTTCACTCAAAAACTGCTGTTTCCCAATAAGGTTGTTTTTTGCATTATGTAGTTCTTCTTCACTCACCCGTATATTTTTAATCTTTTCAATTTCTTCCTTAAAACCTTCAATAGAAGTTTTAATGTTTATAGGTTCGGTTCCGATATAAATACTGAAAACAGCTGCTTTTTCGTGTGTTTCATAAGAAGTTCTGACTGTATAAGCCAATCCTTTTTTCTCCCTGAGCTCTAAGAAAAGTCTTGAGCTAAGTCCGCTTGCCCCGAGTATTATATTCAAAAGCATAAGTGTCTCATAGTGTTTATCTCCGATTGTTGGAACCAGCCAACCTTGAAGTATTTGCGCTTGATTTGCGTCCTCTTTAATAAGTTCTGTATACTCTTGCTTTAGTGCTGTCGGAGTTTCGATTAAAGATTTTGCCTCGGAAGAAGCTGGAATTTTGCCTAAATACTTTTCAATTATTTCTGAGTTATCTGTATCACCGACTATCGCGAGTGTTTTTTTGCCTGTATCTAAAATTGTTTTGAAGTCGTCAATTACATCTTGTTTCGTGACCTTGTCAGCTTCTTCAAGTATTTTTGTATAACTGTGACCGTAAAAATGATTTTTGTATATTGTCTTTGTGAACAAATCAGAAACTTTAACTTTTGCAGAATCTAATTCTGCCAAAAGTTCGCCTTTGAGCTTTGTGAGCTCTTTGTCAAATTCTTCAAAAGTTGAATTTAGAATAATGTCATTTAGTATAGAAAGCGCAAGTTCAAAATCCTCATTCAGACATATAAATCTAAATCTTAAGTAATCTGATTTCATCTCTGTATAAAGCTCTATTGCGTTTTCATCCAAAATGTTTGCAATATCTTCTGAAGAGTATTTTTTTGTCCCCTTTAGAAGAAGTCTGTTCAAAAGCGAATATTCGCCGGCAAACTTTTCAGGTTTGTTAATAGCAATATTTAGCGTAAGTGCAATTCTTGGTGTATTTTCGTTTCTCTTAATACAAGCTTTAATTCCGTTTGTTAAAATAAATTCTCTCATACGTCTGATAATATCACAAAAAAGCTATTGTAAAAACCATTAAGAAAAAATTGCAAATTGTAAATTTTTTGTCATGGTTTATATATGTTCATGATAATATTTTTCCAGAGGGTATCTGATGAAGATAATAGAAGCAAGAGACGGTTTTATAAAATTTGATGCTGAAAACATTTACCTGTCTTCGTTTGTAATGACAGAAGATACGGAGAAATCTTATGTTGCTCAGGTCGTTCAAATTAAAGAGCAAGCCGGTGAAAAAATAGGGTTTGCAAAAATTTTGTATTTATATAATGGTGAGTTATTTGAATATGATAAGACATTACCTTCTGCGGGAGTTAATCTGATCGAATGCACAAAAGATATAATTAGTCATATTTCAATTTATGAAACACCGATTATTGCCGGTAAAACTTTTCAAAATGATTTAAATATAGCAGTTGATGCTTCTATATTGGATAAAAAGCTTCTTGTTAGTGTAGATTCGGAAGATGATAATAACATTCTTGCAAGAAACTTATTAAGACAATCAGAAAATCTTGGCAAAAAAACTATTATTGTTGATACTCTCGGGATAATAAAAGCAAAAAAATATACAGCAGGTGTGGATTTTAAGCTTCCTCTTGATACCGCATCTTTAGCTTTTTTATATGAGGATTGTCTCGGTGATGCAACATCAGATAGCAAAGCTACAATCATTGATATTTTTAAAGAGCTTTCAGAATATTCAAAAACAGTTCCTTTTGTTCCGTTTGGAACTCTAAAAAATATTGTAGATGATATGGTTGATCACTCTCACGTATTCAAACTTTTGGTTCTGAAAAATAAACTTGCCAAACTTGATAAATTAGGATATTTTGCTGCAAAAAAAGAACAAGTTGAGAAGTTTTATCAAATTATTAACCAAAAATCCGCGGTCATAGATTTATCAAAACTGAATCCGCCGTTTTTGAACAGATATCTTAGTTTTATATATGAAGCTGTTCAAACAAAAGATGATATCCAAATTATTTTAGAGCTTTCAAATTCCGTATCAAAAAAGAATATTAAAACAGCTCTGACCTCAGACGCGGCAACAGTTTGTATAACTCATTCAAATTTTAAATATTTGAATGATATAAAAACGTTATTTTCTAATTTTATAATTGTGCCATCACCTTCGAATAACAATATTTTCAAGCAATATTCTATTTTCTTAAAGTATATGGAAAAAGGTACTTGTTTGGTGGCGGGTGAGGCCTTATCAAATGTACCGCTTGTTTCAAAACTTGAGCTTATAGAAGATACTCCGCAAATTTCGGTTGACGACCAAGATGACGAAGTTTTGGAAGAAATAGCAGAATTGGATGAAAGTTCTGAAGATGATATTGCTCCTAAATCTGAAATCTTTAACACCATTGAAGAAAAATCAGAAGAGGCAATTGCAGAAGCGGTTGAAAATATCGAACTTCCTGAAAATATCGAGATGTTCACAGAAGAAGCAGATGATGAAACGGACGATACTCTTGAAAATAACGAACTTGATGCGGAAGAAGATGATGAAACATTAGAGGTTGTGTCAGAAGAAAATTCTGAACGGTCAGAACAAAATGTAGAGAGTGAAGAGCCGCAGGCTAGTGAAGATGAAATAACAGAACTTGAACTTGATTTGTCCGAAGAATTTGCAGAAGAAGATGTTAAAGAAGAATTGACTGATTCTGAAACTACAGAAGCAGAACCTATACAGACAGAAATTATTGAAACGGATTTGGAACTTCCTGAAGAAACAGCAGAGTCTGTTCTTGAGTCGGATTTGGAACCGCAAGAGCAAGCAGAACCTTTAGCTGAGACTGTGGAGGAAATCTCTCCGGCAGAAGAAAGTGATAAATCAGAAGAATTGATTCCTGAAATTGTAGATGACGAAAATCAAGAATTTGCTGCATTGGATAGCAGTGAATTTGAAATGGAAGAAATTACTGAACTTAATCCGGAGGAAGCTGATGATAATGATATAGTTATTGATATGGGCGATGCTATAGAAGAAGGCGTGGATGAAGAAGTTGATGAGCAGATTGTTCAGGATGTAGATAAAGTCTTTACAACAATGAAGGAAACTGATGAGATTTCTGATTCAGATTTGGATTTTATAGATGAACTTAACAGCGATGATGATGTAATTTTAGAAGAAGTATCTGATGATGAGGCTGTTTTGGATGAACTGTCAAAACAAGATGATGAAGAAGAAGGAATTATAGAAAACAATTTTGTTCAAGAAACATATGAACTGCCGGAAGAGGAACCGGAAAGCTTGGAAGTTAAAGATAGCTCTACTCCTATAGTTCCTGTTTATGATGCGGATATTCCTCAAGAGGATTTGGTAATGAGTGATCCTATTGAGCAGGGTGATAATGTTGTTCACGCAAAATACGGCAACGGTGTTGTAGAAAAAATGATTAAATACGGAAGCAAAACACTTTATTCAATCAACTTTGAAAATTTGGGAAGAAGACTCCTTGACCCTACTCTGACCGAAATAAAAAAAGCGTAGGAGTAAAGGGGTAAGGGGTAAAGGAGTAAATACCCAAGGGGTAAATACTAAAGGGTATTTACAAATAAATTTGTTCTTACTAAAATAAAGTTACTCACTATCCTCAAGTGATAAGCAAATTTTAAAAAGAGTCATTAACTTTTTAAAATTTGCAAGACGA
>CACZPB010000088.1 GCA_902782905.1 uncultured bacterium | reverse complement strand
CAACAAAAGAGTTTCGTTTGTTTTCTCACCATATTCTGATATTTGCCAAAGTTTATCAATAATAAAATATTCATTTTTATAATCATCACAATATGAATCTTCATCATAATTATACATTTCCGATAATGCTATATAAATATCGTGAATGTACTCTGCATTTTTATTAAAAATATCTATTAGGAGTTCAATGGCATCACCACAGTATTCTGTTCTTTTGAATTGTGATAAAATTTTTATCTCAAAAGATGTTATATTTTTATTGTTAGAATATTCATAAATATCATAATCTCTTATGTTATATGGTAATGATTCTATGTTGTTAATTCTATTTTGTATATATAATAAAGTTTTATCTAAGTTTAATCTTGAAAAATGTTTCACAAAATAATATTCTTCATCAGAATTACAATTTTGCCACGCTTTATTTATCTCCGTTTTTATATAATTTAAATTTTCTTCATCGAAAAATAATCTCAAAATTATATTTATGGCATTTACTATATGTGTAGAATATTTTGGAAAAGTTAAAGATAACAAATTTTCTAATGATATATATTTTTGTTCAATTAAAACATAATAGATTATAAAATCTTTGAAACTTTGGTCAGTTATTTTTAATATTTCATTTTCATATTTATCAATAATTTCTAATGAAAACAAGTGGTCACATGCTTTTGTAAAAATGCTTTCGCTAATATTAAAATAATCTAATAATACTTGTGTAATTTTATTTGATCTATAATTTGTAGCTCCTAAAAACGCTATAATAAATAAAATGCAATATGTGTCTTTTTTATTGGTGCTTAAACTAATTAAAATATTACTATAATATAATCTAAACAGCTGGTTTGTATTTATTATAGCATTAAAGCCACCTTCTATTGCTTTTTGAGCAGCCATGACTGCTAATCGTATATTTCCTTGGGATATTTTACAAATTTGTTCTATATATTTTGGATTGTTGATATCATAATTTTTTTGTAAAAATTGTTTAATTTGTTCATTAGAAAATTTTTCTATTTTAATTATTGAAGGTTCTGTATATTTAAAAAGGGTACTTAAAATTTTTTCTTTTGCATAGTCACGAACAGTTGCTACTATCCGAACATTAACATCTTTTTTTTTTGTATGAATAAAGCTTAATATATATTCAATTTCTCTTATTTCATTTGCATCATCTAGAAATAAAATATAATTTCCCGGTTCATTAAAATATATATTTAAGTCAGATTGAATAGAAGCTCCATTTGACTTAACACAATATTTTTTATATTCATTTTCATCAAATAATTTGCACACTTCTAGTGCTAATTTTGTTTTTCCAACCCCTGGAGCTCCAATTATAACTGATACATCTGTTTTAGAAATAGATTCTTTAAGTTCTATTAATTCTTTTTCTCTAAACATAAACGCTGTATCCAGTGGGGATGATATAGAATTTTTATTATATATCTCGATAAAATCATCTATTGAAAATATTTGATGACTATCTAAATGTATACCTAGCTCCTCGAAACAAATAGAAGGGTAGTGTTCTAATAAATCATGAGACATTGTTCCCAAATCGATTATTTCTAACATAATTCCATCAGTTAGATTTTTTAATGATTCTTGTTGTTCCGGAGTTATATTTGTAGATGAATAAACGCAAATAATTTTTTCTATTTTATCTTTTTTCAAGTTTAATTTCTTCAGATTTAGAGTTGATTTAATATCTTGTTCTAACTTCCTATAGGCATTATTTTTAACAGAACCATACATGATTAAAATATATTTATCATCAGGCGTCTTTACATAGGAATCAGGAATTCCTATTGTTGGTTTATTTGTTCCATCTTCAGAACCAAGTGGACAGATGTTATAAAATTTATATTTTTTATATAGATATCTGTCGCAGAGTCTTTGGAACTCCCCGCCACTCAATTCCTTTATTTTTTGTTGAATAGTGTTAATTTTACTCATAAATATTGTTCTTTTGTTTTAATAGTTCAATAATAAAAATAATTGAACAAAAGTAATAATCCCTGCTAATACTCCAAATATAGCGGAAGCAATAAAGAAATATTTGCTCTTTTCTATAAACCAAGTCCAAGTATTATATGCTGATTCATTATTTTTTTCGATTAATTCACTATGTTTTTTAATATTGCCTTTTTTGTATTCATCATAATTATCAAATTGTTTCTCAGCAATTTTGTTATATCTAAAAGTTTTAATAATTTCAAAAATTACAAAAATAAAGACGGATAAACCAAAAAATATGAGAATCCATAATAGAGCTTTTTCTTCAATATCATTATGCGTATAACATAATATTGCTAACATGGATATATAACCTAATGAACATACAGTAGAATTATATCGCTCATTTTCTTGTAACAACTGTCTTTGTAATTCTAGAGTTTTTAGGTTATATTCATTAATCTTTTCAAGTTCAATACTTTCCATTTAATTAATTATCCCAAAAATTAAATATTCCATGTAAATTATATATGTATTTGCAGTAATTTGGGAATAATTAATCATTTTTTAATTTTTACATCTCCATCTCATAGTTAATTTAATCTTGTTCTGTATGTTAAATTACACTACCTCCATTGGCTTAAATGAACTTTGTTTATTGGATTTAACGCTCCACGAAAAACGTGACATTTAGTCACATTTTTCTCGGCGCCAACGGAGTCCTTGCTCCATAAAAAAAGGCCTTTAGGGGTCTTTTTTTTGTGGACGCCTCGACTATACTGCTTTTTTATGATTAAATATTCACCCTAAACTTTCTACCAATATACTACATTCTGCTTTTGTTCAATTTTTATACATAAAAATTTTTGTAAAATATTTTTATGAACGCTGTTAATAATTTATTACTATCATTGAACGAAACAACCCAACTCAAGCCTGACAAATGGACTGAGGAACACACCTTTTCTTCAGGAATGCGAAAATGGGTTGGAAATATTGTCCCCTCAGAACTTTTAGTTCGTTCTTTAAAAAGCTCAATAGAATCTCTTATGACATTAAATCAAGACGGGAATTTTTATAAAAAATTCCCTAATACAATCGAAACGCCTGACTATGGGGACAATTGGGGAGTAATTGCAAATTATATAGAAATAAACAACCGCGCTATTGCAGAGATGCATGGAAATATATGTAGAAATGGGCTTATAAGCACAATTAAACTCCTGCCTGCTATACCTCCAAGCGCCAAAAGTTGGGCGAACTGTATTATTTTGTCTCAAATATTTCCAAACATATATGGAGACGGATACAACAAGCCGGCAGAAGAAGAAAATTCAATTTATGGAATAAAATTAAATGCCGGTTACAGTCATAACATTATCAACTACGAAATTAATATTTCACCAACAGAACAATTCATTGCTTTCAACAATATTGCGAATTTTCACGGACTTAAAACCGGATTTAGGACCGTAATCTCAGCTGACCAAATTAAAGTTGTTCAACCTGACGGAAGTGATACAGGTTTCAATTGGAGCATTCAAGAACACTTTAATCTGTTCTTAAATGCACATATTGAACTTGTTAAAACAGGGTTTGAAGCAATTTTTATTGACTCAGCAAAACACATCGGCGGATATGATATGGGAAACTACACAGGTGTGGGTGCGCTGCCTTCTTATGAGCAAATGCAATATATAATACACGAAATAAGAAGCAGAACCGGCAATACCCACCTTAGTTTTGTGGGAGAAAAGAGCTCTGACGATTTTCAAAGATATGAAAATCTTGGTCTTTCAACAGGCACCGGATATATCGATCCTAACGATTTTCACACCGTGAGAGATAAATCTATAAAACATAAATATTCTAAAAATTATTCCCCCGGAGTAGAAGTCTCAAACGACAATGATGAAGGCGGAAGAAGTTACGAAGAACGTCTCCGCAGAATTAATAATTCCCTTTTTGCATATGAATTCCCCAGTGACAAACTCGCGAGCTTTATGCAAATGGAAGATTTATTTCCCTTAAGATACGACACAAACACACACCACCTTATGATGTCTAACCCTTCTTATTCTACTGACGGAACACCGGAAAGCCACTGGTACAATCTCTTTGCACATTCTGATGGAAAAGAGTACAATAAAAAAGTCGGGGAACTATTCTCTCATGCACTTAATCTTTAAAATACATCCTTCCGTTTGTGTTATCATAATGGCACAAGCAAAGGAGTTATTATGTCAAAAAAAGTAATTGTTTTAAACGGAAGTCCAAGAAAAAACTTTAACACCGCAAAAATGCTTAAAGAAGCTCAAAGAGGTGCAGAATCAGCAGGGGCAGAGGTAGAATATTATAACCTGTATGACTACAACTTCAAAGGATGCATGAGCTGTTTTGCATGCCAGAGAAAAGGCAGCATAACAGAAGGTGTTTGCGCAATAAGAGATGATATAAAACCCATTTTGGAAAAGTGTATAAACGCTGATGCCATTATTATCGGAACTCCTGTATATTTTTCATACCCGACAGGCATATTCAGAAGCTTTCTTGAAAGATTGCTTTTTGCAAACCACACATATATGGTGGATAAAGAAAACGGCGGGTTAAAAAGAAGATTAAATAGAGTTATTCCGACAGGTCTTATTTTTACAATGAACTGTCCTGAAGAATTAGCTAAAAATATTAACTATATGACAATTTTAGGAGAGAATGTAAAAAGCTGCAACCACATTATGGGTTATGCTGAAGGATTGTACTCATACGACACAAAACAATTTGTTGATTTTTCAAAATACAATTGTGACTTGTTTGATGAAGCTCACAAAATTGAAGTTCAACAGACGCAGTTTCCAAAAGATTTAGAAAACGCTTTTAAATTGGGCAAAAAATTAACAGAAATGGAATTTTAAAGATTCGGTTTTATTCTTTCATTTTTTGAGCATAAATATTACGCAAGATTTTTATAAAATCCTGTAATGATTCACGCTTGTCATATATATGAGTGCAGAGATAACATTCAAATTTTTCTTCGCACTCAAAAGGAATCCACGCGAATTCTCCTGTATAATCCTGAAAGAACCCCGGTGTTAGACAAATACCTTTGTCCGCAAGAATATTGGTAAGCGTAGTATCGTGATTTTCTGAGTTAAAATAATCTATTTTTATAGTACTTATTATTCGCTGTTGAAGAGATTTTAATTGCGGAGGAGAACCGCCGCCAACCATCAGAGTTCTGCCGCTTAAATCCGAAATTTGTGCCCTTTTCAAAACAGCAAGTTCGTCATCTTTTTTTGTTATCAAATATATTCCTGTCGTATACAAATGAACACGCTTAATATCAGGAACATGCTTCATTTCATTATCAAAGGAAAATAAAACATCTTGATTTCCTCGCAAAAATTCTTCCGGATGATAAAAACCGTTAAAAACAGGAGTTATTGAAATTTTCGGGTATTTTTTGTTAAACTCCTTTATTGCTTCAGGCAGATAAAATACACAAGAGCGAGTTGGCAAACCTATAGTAATATTATCAGAATACTTTTTGCTGAAATTCTGCGCTTCTTCTATACTTTTTTGCAGAGTTTCTTTTAGACTTTTGAGAGTAACACACAACTGCCTGCCTGCCGGAGTAAGAGTTGCTCCTTTCCCCGAACGTTCAAAAAGTTCAAACCCAATCTCTTTTTCTACTTCTTTAATCTGATATGTAAGAGTTGACTGCGAAATATACAAATTCTCAGCGGCTCTGTTAAAATTTTTTGTTCTTGCAAGCTCTATTATGTAATCAATTTGTTTTGTATTCATAAAATAAATATAGTTTAATCGAAAAATTTAATCAATAATTTAATATTTCAATTTGAAAATTTTATCGTAACTATCTAAAATAGAAGTACAAAAAAGGAGATATGATTATGCAATACGTTAAATTCGGCAATACCGGAATGGATGTTTCAAGGATTTGTTTGGGTTGTATGAGCTTTGGAAAGCCTGGAAAAGAAAATGGAGTTTTTCCTTGGGCAAAAGATTATGAAGAAGCAAAACCCATATTTAAAAGAGCAATAGATTTAGGAATTAATTATTTCGATACAGCGAATGTTTATCAACTCGGAACAAGTGAAGAAATCACAGGGCGCTTGATTAAAGATTTCGGGTTAGACAGAGATGAAATTGTCGTTGCTACAAAAGTCCATTTCGCTATGCGCGAAGGCAGACCAAATGGAGCTGGTTCAAGCAGAAAAAATATTATGGCAGAAATTGACCATTCACTTAAAAGATTAGGACTTGACTATGTAGACGTTTATCAAATTCATAGACTCGACCACGAAACTCCAATGGAAGAAATCATGGAAGCCCTTCACGATGTTGTTAAATCAGGTAAAGCAAGATATATTGGAGCATCTGTCATGTGGGCATGGGAATTTGAACGGCTGAATCAAATAGCCGAAAGAAACGGCTGGACAAAATTTGTTTCTATGCAAAACCAATATAATTTAATTTACCGCGAAGAAGAACGCGAAATGATTCCCCTATGCCAAGACAGGAAAGTAGCGGTTGTTCCTTGGTCACCACTTGCAGGCGGAAGATGTGCTCACCCTTGGGGAACAAAAACTCTCAGAAATTCTATTGATGAAGTATCACCTGCTGTTTGGGGCTCTACAGAAGCACAGGACAAGATTGTTATAGATAATTTGGAAAAAATATCCAATGAACTTGGATATTCAATGGCACAAGTATCTTTAGCGTGGATGCTTTCAAAACCTTACATTACTTCTCCTATTGTTGGTTTTACAAATGTAGAACATGTAGATGAAGCAGTTCAAGCCTTGGACATCAGATTGAATAGTGATATAATTAGAAGGTTAGAGGCACCTTATGTGCCGCATATCAAAACCGGTGCATTCTAGAGAGTTAAAGGAGATATTAAAATGAAAGTATTGTTATTCAACGGTTCACCGCACAAAAACGGCTGTACTTATACAGCATTGGAAGAAATTGCAAAAACACTTCAGGAAGAAGGAATTGAATCTGAAATTTATCACATAGGAACTACAGCACCTATTTACCCGTGCAGAGGATGCTATGCTTGCTCTAAAATCGGGAAATGTGTAATTAATGATGACGGGGTCAATAATTTTATTCAATACGCAAAAGAATTTGACGGTTTTATTTTTGGTTCACCGGTTCACTATGCATCTGCTTGCGGTGGAATTACAGCATTTTTAGACAGAGCATTCTTCTCTGCTTTCGCATCCGGTCAAGGAGAGGTATTTAGACACAAACCAGCAGCTGCTATCGTAAGTGCGCGTAGGGCCGGTACAACTGCTACTCTTGACCAATTAAATAAGTATTTTGCAATAACAGAAATGCCGATGATTTCGGGCAGATATTGGAATATGGTTCACGGAGCTAACGCTGAACAAGTCAAGCAGGACTTGGAAGGCATGCAAAATATGAGAATTTTAGCCCGCAACATGGCATGGCACTTAAAATGTCAGGAGGCCGGCAAAAAAGCAGGCATTCCGATGCCAAAACAGGAAGAAATTGTATATACAAATTTTATAAGATAAGCTAGATGGGGGGAAGAACCATGTCAAAAACTTTGGTCGCATATTTTTCCAGAACAGGTGAACAATACGGCGTCGGTGAAATCAGTGAAGGCAACACAAAAAAGCTTGCTGAAATTATTGCCGAAAAAACAGGCGGAGACTTATTTGAGATAAAGGTAGTTGAAGATAATTACCCTAATAAGTACACACCTTTAATACAGTTTGCTAAGCAAGAGAAACAAGCAAATGCCAGACCTGAAATCGTCGGCAAGATAAATAATATCGAAGATTACGACAGAATATTTATAGGCTATCCAAATTGGTGGGCAGATATGCCAATGCCGGTTTACACATTCATAGAAAGTTACGACCTTTCATCCAAAAAAGTGTTCAAATTCTGTACTCACGAAGGCTCTGGCGGAGTTCACAGAGATGATTTTGCTCTATACGGTCACATCGCACAAAATGACAGAACTCAAACAGAAAAAAAAGTAGATGAATGGTTGAATAGTTTAAAGTGAGGAGAGATAAAATGAAAATTACAGTAATAACAGGTAGCCCCAGAAAAAACGGCACTTCAAACTATATGGCAGATGAATTTATCCGCGGAGCAGAAGAAAACGGGCATAATATATACAGATTTGACAGTGCAAAGGCTGATGTTAAAAATTGCATCTCCTGTAATGCCTGCCAAATGGGCACAAGACCCTGTATTCATAAAGACGATTTTGTCGAATTACGAGAACATCTTTTAAATTCAGATTTGGTGGTATTTGTTACGCCAATTTATTATTTTGGAATGACATCTTCAATCAAAAAAGTTATAGACAGATTTTATAGCATAGATCCACAGCTAAAAGCAAAACAAAATAAAGCAATTTTAATCTCTGTCCAACATTCACCGGTTGATCAGGTCAAAGAAGCTTTAAACACGCATATTCAATCTATTTTTAACTGGTTAAATATGGAAAATGCGGGCATTATTAATGCTATAGGAATAGAGAGTGTTGAACAGTTGAAACAAACTCCTTACCCTAAACAAGCGTATGAACTTGGAAAATCATTATAAGGGGCACTATGTCCAAAAGATTTTTTAAAATATTTTTATTGATAGCATTGATATTTACGGGAAATATTATTATGGCAAAAGAAAATTTGACTACGAAAGAACACAATATTGTTCTGATATCATCATACACCGCAAGCGGTGATTTGGGGAATCTTGAACAAGCGACTCGAAAGGGTTTGGAAGATGGTTTAACTATTAATGAAATTAAAGAAATTATGGTTCAGCTCTACGCTTATTGCGGATTTCCAAAGAGCATTAATGCAGTTTCCACATTGATGAAGCTTTCCAAAGAGGGGAAAAAATATAAGGAAGGTAAAGCCGGAAAACCTTTGCCAAAAAATGCTGACAAAAATGCAATCGGTGAAAAGACACAAACCGAACTTTGCGGAAGCCCTGTTAAAGGGGAGTTGTTTGAATTTGCGCCAGCTATTGATGATTATTTAAAAGAACATTTGTTCGGCGATATCTTTGCAAGAGGAGTTTTAACAAACAAAGAACGAGAAATAGCGACTGTTGCTGCTCTTGCAACTATAGGCAATGTAGAACCGCAGCTCAATGCGCATATTCAAATAGCAAAAAATACAGGCGTAACGCAAGAACAAGTTGACGAGATTATATCTATGGTAAAAAATGCACAATATAAATTTACGTTTGGTTTGGGAGATAAAAATGACGCTTTTGCAAAATATTTTATAGGTCAATCCTATCTGAAACCACTCATAAAAGAACAAGTACCGTTATATAATGTGACATTTGAGCCAAAATGCAGAAACAACTGGCATATCCATCACGCAGGGAAAGACGGCAAAGGTGGTCAAATTCTTATAGTAACTGATGGTAGAGGATATTATCAAGAATGGGGTAAGCCGGCAAGAGAGCTTAAAAAAGGCGACGTTGTAAATATTCCGGCCGGTGTTAAACACTGGCACGGTGCAGCCAAAGATTCGTGGTTCTCGCACATTGCAGTCGAAGTTCCTTCAGAGGGTGCAACAAATGAATGGCTTGAAGAAGTCAGCGATGAAGAATACAACAAACTCAACTAAAGAGGTTTTAATATGGAAGAAGTCAGAATAGATGTAAGAACTCAAAGCCCTGAAAGGGTAGCAGAAGCCATTCGGAGCTCAGATTTGTGTTTTAGAATCAATCACACAAATCCTACAACAGCTGAGTGCAAGGAACTTATTGATGAGCTTTTTAATCATACTCTCGGTGAAAATACAGTCTTGCATCCGCCAATTTTCACTATTTTGGCTGATAAAGTTAAAATAGGAAAAAATGTTACCATACTAAACAATTTTCAATGTATGTCCGCCGGCGGTCTGACAATTGAAGATAACACAATGATTTCGCTGAATTGTACAATTGCCACCAATAACCACGATTTTTATGACAGATATGTTATAACCTGCAAACCGGTTCACATCAAACGCAATGTCTGGATTGGAGTCAATGTTACGATTCTCCCCGGAGTGACAATAGGAGAAAATGCCGTTGTTGGTGCAGGTGCAGTTGTAACAAAAGACGTTCCTGATAACGCAGTTGTAGTTGGAAATCCGGCAAGAGTTATAAAATATCTGGATGCAGAAAAATTTGTTTAAT
This sequence comes from uncultured bacterium, assembly GCA_902782905.1. Taxonomy (GTDB): domain Bacteria; phylum Cyanobacteriota; class Vampirovibrionia; order Gastranaerophilales; family Gastranaerophilaceae; genus CAG-196. Next base: position 1,329 of record CACZPB010000088.1, on the reverse strand, counting down.
ATCGTTCTTCTCCTTTACAAAAATTAATATTTGATTTAAGTTAAGCAATTTTTTACACTAAAAAAACTTTATATATGTGTGTAGTAATAACTTAAAGGTGTAATATGAGTGTGAATTTTGGTATTGCAAACAACTATAATCCGGCTATGGCAGGAGGAGCACAAGCCATTCAAGCAAGAGAAGGAAGTGTTTTGAGTTCAATCAGAGCGAAGCACGGATGTGAAGACTGCTTCAGAAAAACCCCTCAACCGCCTGCATACACTATGCCGATTCTTCCTGTTCCGATGGAAGTCGTAAAACCTAATTTCTGGACTAGACTGAGAGTAAGTCTATTAGGAAATTAATTTTTTTCTCCTTTTGTTCATGATATATTTGTCATGTTAACAAATATAGGAGTTCCTTTATGGCTAAAGATTGCAGTTTTGACGTTGTATCAGAATTTGATAAGCAAGAGCTTGTTAACGCAGTAGATCAAGTTAAACGCGACTTGACCTCTCGTTTCGATTTAAAAAATTCTAACTCGGCAATAGATTTAGAAGGTGATAAATCTATAACTATTACTACAAATGATGAAATGAAGCTTAGAAACATATTTGATATCCTTCAAACTAAGCTTGTAAAACGAGGATTGAGTATAAAAATTCTTGACGCACAAACAATAGAAAATGCATTGGGCGGCAATGTAAGACAAGTTTTTAACCTTAAAAAAGGTTTGACTCAAGAGCTTGCCAAAAAGATTGTTGCTGATATTAAGGATTCAAAATTAAAAGTCCAAGCATCCATTCAAGGCGAACAAGTAAGAGTTTCAGGAAAAAGCAAAGATGATTTGCAAGAGGTTATCGGACTTTTAAGAAAAAATGAAGACAAGTACGATATTCCGTTGCAATTCACAAACTACAGATAGGACTTTAAGCACGCAAAATCATCTTAAAGTAAATAACATAAAGCACGGATTAACAAATAAAAGACAAAAAGATGCTTAATATTGAAAACACAATAGACAGAATAAGAGAATTAATTGAAAGCGAGGATAACAATCTTCTTAGAGAAGAACTTGAGAATTATCACTCAGCAGATTTGGCTGACATTTTTCAGGAGCTTAAGCCGGACGAAAGGCTAATCTGTATTACAAATATTAACGAAGAACTTGCATCTGATGTTATTGAGTATCTTCCGCCTCAGCTGCAGGTAGAAATACTGGGAGATATAGACGAAAAACTCGCATCTCGGCTTGTGTCAAAACTTCCTCACGATGAAGCTGCCGACGTATTGGGAAACATGGAAGAAGATGACACAGAAACCTTCTTGGAAAATCTGCCTAAAAAGTTT
>CACZPB010000087.1 GCA_902782905.1 uncultured bacterium | reverse complement strand
TTTGTTTCTTCTTTTGTTTCTTCTTTGCTATTATCTGTAGCAGCCTTTTTGAACGGATTTTCCATAATCTTCTCCCTTTTACTATATTATATATGATAATTATATGTTATCAAATTAGTTTATAGGAGAAAGTTTATTATTTTTTAATATTTCTGAAAGATGTGATTTTTACAAAACTTTATTTTGTTTTTGTTATAATAATCTTATTGGGGAAGTTATGAGAGAAAGAATTCTTTTATTTTTAATATTATCTTGTTTGGGTGTGTTTTTGTATGTTTTCCAAAACTATGTAAACACAGTGCATGGGTTTATAATACTGTGTGCTTGCATGGTTGTTTATGGATTGTACTCTATTGCGGCAACCAAGTATCAAAAGCGTAAGCTAAAAAAACATCCTATTGTGGTAAACGAAGATTTTAAACCATTCGTATCAGTAATGATACCTGCACATAACGAAGAAACCGTAATCTCAAACACTGTCGAAAACATCTTGAGAATGGACTATCCTAACTTTGAAATTATTGTAATTGATGACAGAAGTAGTGATAACACACCAAATGTTATAAAAGAACTTGAGCAAAAATATGAAAAAGTAAAAGCTCTTATAAGGGAAGCAGATGCTTTCCCCGGAAAGTCTGCTGTTCTTAATGATGCTATTTCTATTGCTAAAGGTGAGGCCATACTGGTTTTTGATGCAGATGCAACAGTTGAGCCGGATTTTTTAAAAAAGCTGATACCGCATCTTGAACCTGCTGATGTTGGGGCGGTTCAGGCAAGAAAGATTATTAGGAATAAAGATGTTAACTTACTCACAAGATGCCAAAATAATGAGTACACAATGGATACTCAGCTTCAAGTCGGCAGAGATGCAATAAAAGGAGCCGTTGAACTAAGAGGTAACGGCGAACTCATTAAGAGAGCTGCTTTAGATGATATAGGCGGATGGAACAATTATACAATTACTGATGATTTGGATATGTCTACAAGGCTTCATATAAAAGGTTGGGACGTGCGATTTTGTGCTGATGCCTGTGTATATGAAGAAGGAATTGTGTATTTGTTTCCTTTGTTCAGACAGAGAAGAAGATGGCTTGAAGGGACAATTCGCAGATACTTGGAATATTTTTGGGCAGCTATGTGGTCAAAAAAGATGTCACTAAGGGCACAATTTGACATGGCAATGTATATTACAGAATTTATTATGCCGCTTTGGTTTATGCTTGAAGTTATTTTTAGGGTCGTAAAAATATTGACTGATAAGGTTGACCCCTATAGCCTGCATAACGTTCTTTGGTCTTCTCTTATCGTATCAGCAGTTGTTGGCTTGGGATTCTTTATGACAATAAGATACAGTTTAAGAAAGTATGATAATGTGCCGAGACTCAGTTCATTCAAACAGGCATTTGAGACTACTTTATATTTTCTAATAATATGGTTTCCGATGGAGCTCTTTATTTTTGGTAAAATATTGTTCTGCAAAAAGGATATGAATTGGGGAAAAACAGCTCACGGGCTTGTAAAGGAAGAAAAACAAAGAATTATAGATGAAATAAATAAAAAGTTACAGAAATTACAGAATAGATTACAAGAGGTATTAAAAAGATGACAACTATGCTAAAGGAATATGAATACGTAAGAGAACATGTCAGAATGGTTCCGAATTTCCCGAAAGAAGGGATTATGTTTTTGGATATTACAACTGCCGTAAAAGATAGTAAGGCAATGCAGTTGATGATAGATTATTTATATGAACAATTTAAAGGCGAAAAAGTAGATTATGTAGCCGGTGTTGAATCCAGAGGTTTTATATTTGGTGCTGCTCTTGCTTATAAACTAGGTTGCGGCTTTGTTCCCATAAGAAAGCCAAACAAGTTGCCTGCCGAAACTATAAAAGAAGATTATACCCTTGAATATGGTACTAACACTATAGAAATGCACGTTGATGCCGTTGGCGCAGGAGATAGGGTTGTTATAATCGACGATTTGCTGGCTACAGGCGGTACAGCTGTAGCTGCTTGTAAACTTATGAAAAGAGTCGGTGCTGAAATTGTAGCGTCTGCATTCATAATTGAACTTAATCCTTTAAAGGGCAGAGAAAAAATCAAAGCTCAAGGGGTTAAGGTTGTTACTATGCTGGACTACGACTTGGATTAATCAACACCTATAAATTTATGAGTTTGTGGAATTACTCTAATATTTGGGTAAAATTTTAAGCACTTATCAAGAATTTTGCTTATGAATTCAGGTGTGACAGACGGCTTATTTCCTATCATCATAGGTTGAAGGATTAGCTCTATATCATACTTTTTACATAATTTTGTGATGTTAAAGATTTCTATATCATTGATTGAAGAATCAAAAACAACCTTGGCAAATAAGTTTTTTCGGGATGCAATTTCAAAGAATTTGTCGTGCTCATCCCACTTTACGCTTTGGTTGGTCGCACTGGGCAGTTTTATATCGGCGGATATATATGAAACATAATCAATAATTTCCGCTAAGCTCTCCCAAAGAGTTCCATTTGTTTCCAAATATACTTCTAAGGGACAAATCGGTAAAAAATCTTTAAGAAAATCAACTTCTAAAAGAGGTTCTCCGCCTGTTAGAGAAATTGAGTGGCAATCTCTGTTATTTTCACATATTATTGCTAATTCATCAGGTGTGTATTCTTTTGACTTATTTATGTCAAAATCAGTATCACAGTATTTGCAGTTAAGATTGCATTTAGAAAAACGTGCAAACAACTGCTTATATCCGACAAATGGTCCTTCCCCTTGAATAGATGTGAAAATTTCTCTGATTTTTACCATAAAATTAATTTAACATAAAATAATTTATACTGGCAAATTATTTATTTTTAAGTTTTATATCAAATATATGAAACTTAATTTGTTAAATATTCAACCGATAAAAAAAATACCAGATAGGCTTATTTATTTAAATTCTGTTCATAAAACTATAAGACCTGAACAGTTGCATTATATAATATTCTCAACAAAGACTGGTAAACAGGATGGAGAAATGCTTTGTCATAAGACAAAAATGAATTTAAGGGATGATTATAGCGGTAGCAGTCTGGCTATTGATTTTTTAATGGCTAATAAACGAAAACAAGGAGTAGGGACTGCATTTATAAATTTTGCAAAAAATTTAAGCAGACAAATGGGCTGTAACGGTCATATTGTGCTAAAAGCTGACCCGTTTTTTACTCCAAATTCCGCACCTCACGTTTTTTATAGAAAATGTGGTTTTTCAACTTTGGATAAAAAGCAAGACAAAAAAATTGATAATTATATAAAAAAACATAAGGATGCAAATTGGAAAGATATGCTTCCGACATTAATGTTTTATCCAGAATACCATGAGAAAAAGCAAAGTTTTATAAAAACGTTATTTAAATTTTTTCGTGTTAACTAGTATATAGGTCGGGTTTCAACCCGACAAAAATTTGTAAGCATTAAAAAAATCGGAACGACAGGATTTGAACCTGCGACCCCTACCACCCCAAGGTAGTACGCTACCAAGCTGCGCCACGTCC
>CACZPB010000086.1 GCA_902782905.1 uncultured bacterium | reverse complement strand
TACCTAAACGCGAATGAATTTTGTCGTGCACATTCGGATTAGGATGAACAGGAATGACAAATGTGTGATCTTGATATTTGTCAGCCAAATATGATATTGCATCAATAATTCTGTCAATCCTCTCACCGTGGTTTTCTCTCCTGTGAGCGGTTATCAAAACTAATTTGTCGTCAATCTGAATTCCCTTTTCTGCATAAAATCTTTTTGATTGCTCAATTACACTGTCCGATAAACAAAAAAGGGCGTCAATAACTGTGTTTCCGACAACATGAATTTTATCACCGCAAATATTTTCTTTAAGAAGTGCATTTTTGTTTACATCTGTAGGTGCAAAATGCAGTTCAGCTACTCTTGATGTCATTTGTCTCATAACTTCTTCAGGAAATGGCTCAAAAATATCATAAGAGCGGAGTCCTGCCTCTACATGAAAAACAGGAATTTTGTGGTAAAAACTCGTAAGTGCTCCGCACAAAACAGTCATTGTGTCACCTTGTACGATTGAAGCATCTATTTTGTTTGAGTTATAAACTTCGTCAAGCGAGGTCAAAATTCTTGCCTGTACTGATGAAAGTGATTGATTTTCTCTCATGCAATCAAGGTTATAATCAGCCTTTAGTCCGAAGTATGCAAGTGTTTGATTAGAAAGTTCTTTCTGCTGTTCTGTATTTATTACAAGAACATTATATTCATTTTGATATTTTTTTAGCTCCAATATAACCGGTGCTAATTTTATAATCTCAGGTCGTGTTCCAAAAATAAAAGCTATCGTCTTCATAATAATTTATTATACAATAAAAGTTTTTTTTGATATAATCCTAGTAAATAGGGGAGATATAATATGCGCCAGAGAGCAAAAGAACAAGATAAATTTGAACGCAGACACAATTTTGAAGCGGTCGAGGAAAATTTTACACCCGAACAAGCTAAAGAAGAAGCTTCAAGATGTTTAAACTGCAAAAATCCAAGATGCGTGCAGGGGTGTCCGGTAAACATTCAAATTCCAAAATTTATTAAAGCCTTAAAAGAGGATAAGCTGCAAGAAGCAGGAGACATAATTAGAGAAACGAGTATGCTGCCTTCTGTGTGCGGCAGAGTTTGTCCTCAAGAAAGACAGTGTGAAGGTAATTGCGTTCTGGGCATTAAAAGTGAACCTGTTGCAATTGGTGCATTAGAAAGGTTTGTTGGCGACAATACGGCTGCTAAATCTGTTAATATTGTTCCTTCAGGCAAGAAAGTAGCAATAATCGGTTCCGGTTGTGCCGGAATTACTGCTGCGTCTGATCTTAGAAAAGCAGGTCATGATGTTACAATATTTGAAGCATTACATAAGTTTGGAGGGGTTTTAAGGTATGGTATCCCGCCATTCAGACTTCCGCGTGTAGTTTTAGACAGAGAAATAAATAACCTTAAAGAGATGGGTGTAAAATTTGAAAAGAATGTTATAGTAGGTAAATCTATTACCCTAAAACAGCTTAAAGAAGACGGTTTTGATGCGATTTTTATCTGCTCTGGTGCAGGACTTCCGAAAATGATGAATATAGAAGGCGAAAACTTAAACGGCGTTTTTTCTGCAAATGAGTTTTTAACCAGAGTAAACCTGATGCAAGCTAACGACGATTCGACTGCAACGCCGCTAAGGGTCGGGAAATCCGTTGCGGTAATCGGAGGCGGAAACGTTGCAATGGATGCAGCCAGAACTTCGGTACGAGTCGGGTTTGAGCATGTCTATATTGTATACAGAAGAACAGAAGCAGAACTCCCTGCAAGGCTTGAAGAAATAAGGCATGCAAAAGAAGAAGGAATAGAATTTAAGTTTCTTCTTGCGCCTCATAAAATCTATGATAAAGATGGTTATGTTAACGGTATGCAATTTGAGGTTATGGAGCTTGGCGAACCTGATGAGTCAGGCAGACGCTCCCCTGTCGGCACAGGCAAATTTGTTGATTTAGATATCGATACTGTTATTGTAGCTCTTGGCACAGGTCCAAATCCTATAATCCAAAAGTCTGCAATTGTAGATGGTATTGAATTTGAAACTGACAGAAAAGGATATTTCACTGTAGATGCCGATACAAGAGAAACTTCAATTAAAACAATTTATGCAGGTGGTGACGTGGCTCCTGTAGGTCAGTCAAATGCAATAAATGCAATGGGTGCGGGTAAAAAGGCTGCAAAAGCAATTAATGAGTTTTTAGCAGGTTAATTTTATTTACAAAAAAACTGTTTAATGGTAATATAGAGTAGAAAAGAAGGCTAAAAACGAGGGCAATTTATAATGCTTATAGAAAAATATTTGGAAGTTGTAGTAAAGCAAAGAGGCTCAGATTTACATATTTCAGCAGGATTACCTCCGGTTGTTCGTATTGACGGAAATCTGCAAAGAATGGATGTTCCTGCCTTAAAGCCGGAAGAAGTTGAATTGCTTCTGTTCCCTATGCTCAACAAAGAGCAAAGACGTAAGCTTGAGCAAGATTGGGAATTGGATTTCTCTTATGGTATTCAAGGTTTAAGCAGATTCAGGGTTAATATCTATAAAGATAGAGGAAACTACGCTGCGGCTTTTCGTGTAATTGCGTCTCAAGTACCTTCTTTTAAAGAATTAGGTTTATCAGATACAGTAAGAAAAATTGCTGAAAAACCAAGAGGACTCGTTCTTGTAACCGGCCCTACCGGTTCGGGTAAGTCAACAACATTGGCTGCGATGATAAACTATATTAACGAAACTCGCTCGGAACATATTTTGACAATTGAAGATCCTATAGAATTTATTCACCAGTCAAAACGTTCTATTATTCACCAGAGAGAATTAGGTCAGGATACAAGAAGCTTTGCAAATGCTCTGAAATCAGCGCTTCGTGAAGACCCTGATATTATTCTTGTAGGTGAGATGAGAGACTTGGATACTATTCGTTTAGCGCTAACTGCTGCTGAAACAGGTCACTTGGTATTTGGTACTTTGCACACATCTTCCGCATCACAAACAATTGACCGTATTATAGACGTGTTCCCTGAAGGACAGCAACAACAAGTAAGAGTTCAACTCTCTAATTCGCTTGTTGCTGTATTTTCTCAAACACTTCTTCCTCTGTTGCAGGCAGATGGCACAAAACAAGGTCGTATTATGGCGCAGGAAGTTATGCTCGTAATACCTGCTATTGCAAATTTGATTAGAGAGGCAAAAGCTGCTCAGATATATTCAACAATGCAAACAAATTCAGGTTTTGGTATGCAAACATTAGAAATGGCGTTAAGAGATTTGTATATGAGAAAGAAGATTACACTTGAGGATGCACTTTCTCGCTCAAGCAGACCTGAAGAATTTAAGCGCGGTTTGCAAAATAGCTAAAATTTTAAATAAAAAAAGCGGCTCGTTCATTTTGAACGAGCCGCTTTTTATTAATATCTATTTGTTAACAAAAATCGTTTGTTCTCTGTCCGGTCCAACGCTAATTATACCTACCGGAGCGCCGATTAAATCTTCTACTTTTGCAATATATTTTTTTGCATTCTCCGGCAAATCTTCATAGGTTCTTATATCGCCAAGCGGAGTTTTCCAGCCCTCCATCGTTTCGTATATTGGTTCTAAATATTTGTGTATAAATACATCAGTCGGATAAGAAGTATAAATTCTATCGTTTCTGCAATCTTTATAAGCTGTACATATTTTGATTTCATCAAATGTGTCAAATACATCAATTTTTGTAAGCGCTACATTAGTAATCCCGCCAACAAGTACTGCATACTTCATAATAACAGAATCAAACCAACCGCATCTTCTGGGGCGCCCTGTAGTAACTCCAAACTCGTGTCCTATATCCTGAATTTTTTTACCGGTTTCATCTGTAAGTTCTGTAACAAATGGACCTTCTCCGACTCTTGTTACATAAGCTTTTGAGACTCCAACCACTTCTTGTATCATAGTCGGTCCATAACCGCTTCCTGTTGCAGCACCGCCGCCAATCGGGTTTGAACTTGTAACAAAAGGATATGTTCCGTAGTCTATATCTAGCATTACACCCTGTGCGCCTTCAAACAATACTGTACGGTCTTTGTATCTGTTTAGCAAATCTTGCCAACCTACGCATACAAATGGCTTAAACAGTTCTGCGTATTTCTCGCATAATGAAATTATACAATCTTTTGTATAAGGCTCTATTCCGTATACTTCTTTTAGTTCTTTGTTCTTTTTCGGTAATATCATATCCAGCTTTTCACTAAGCGCTTCATAGGAATATAAATCCTGAATTTTTAAACCTATTCTTGCCATTTTATCAGTATAAGTCGGCCCGATTCCGCGTTTAGTTGTTCCGATTTTGCCTTTTCCTGAGTTCGCTTCACTGTAGCCGTCTATTTCTATATGATACGGCATTGTAATAGATGCCAAAGGTGATATTTTTAGGTTCTTAAAATCTACGCCTTGAGATTTTAATTCATTCATTTCTTTTTCAAAAGACTCAGGATGAATTACAGTTCCTGCACCAATAAAGCATATAGTATTATCATACAAAATTCCGGAAGGTATCAGGTGAAATTTATATGTTTGTCCGCCAGTAACAACTGTGTGTCCGGCGTTGCATCCGCCCTGATATCTAATGATAAGGTCAGCTTTCTGGGCAAGTAAATCAGTAATTTTTGCTTTCCCCTCGTCTCCCCATTGCGCACCTATAACAACTGTATTTTTCATTTTTTCTCCTTAATAAAATTTAAAAAAGTCGGTATAAACCGACTTTATATATTCTAATGAGTTTGCTGTTGTTTTGCTCTCTGCTTAGCTTGTACATCCAGCATCGAATTGTGTGCCATCATATACACAGAGCAAATTTTATAATTTTTAAGATACCATGCGCAGTTTTCCTGCATACACACAATCTCTACCTGTGAGCCTACACTCATCAGCGGACATAAAGGTATTGATTTTTCATCCGATGCCATTTTTTATCTCCTATATTTTGTTTCCAAGTTTTAGCAGGTTGCAGTTTTCTGAACGTTTGCGCTCCTGCTCTTTGTATATTTTAGTTCTGTTTATAACTTCATCAAAATCTATTTCGTGAGCATTAAAATCAGGTCCGTCAACGCAAGCGAATTTCGTCTTGCCCCCTACTGTCACTCTGCAAGCCCCGCACATACCGGTTCCGTCTACCATAATTGGATTCATGCTTGCTTCTGTATAAATCCCTTTGTCTTTTGTAAGGTTTGCTACAGCCCTCATCATGGGCATTGGTCCTACAGCAATTGCATAATCTATTTTTTCGGAATTCATTAATCTTTCAAGAACTTGGGTTACAAATCCTTTTTCGCCGAGTGTTCCGTCATCGGTTGTTATAAACAACTCTGTGCAAGCATCTTTCATCTTATCTTGCCAGAATATGAGCTCTTTGTTTCTTGCCCCCATAATCATATAAACTTTGTTGCCGGCTTCTTTAAAAGCTTTTGCGATTAAGTAGCATGGAGCTGCGCCGTATCCGCCTGCAAGACATACAACCGTACCGTAGTTCTTAATATGCGTAGGTTGTCCAAGCGGTCCTACGATATCCACTAACTCATCTCCGACATTCAATTCTGCAAGCTTCTTTGTCGAATATCCTACAGCCATAAATACCAAGGTAAGTGCACCTGTGTCTTTGTTGACATCAGCTATTGTGAGAGGAACTCTTTCTCCGTTTTCTTCTGCTCTGAATATTATAAACTGCCCTGCTTTTGCATTCCTTACTACATAAGGTGCTTCAACAGTAATTTCGTACTGATTTGGGCATAATTCTTTTTTTGATAGTATTTTGTAACCCATATTACCTCGTTCTCTCACTAATTAATGATACTACAAACCGCGTTAACAGTAAAGTTTTTAAGTCAAATAACATTTTTTGTAAAGTTTTGTAACAATATATACTAACTCGCGCAATTTTATATACGAAATATACTTTATATATATGTAAGTCGAAAGACAAACTAAAAAGAACACATAACACAAACCTTTCATACAACCTACACACTAACCTTCTACACATGAGGAATTAATTAAAAAGATTCCAAACCTTTTCTTCAGAAAAGGTTTTTTTTTGCTAAAAAATATTTAATATTTCTCCGATTCCTTCTGCATATGTAGGATGTGCATAAGAAATTTTTTGCAACTCTTTAATATTCAATTGGTTTTGTATTGCATAAAGAACGGTATGAATCAAACTTGATGCTTCTTTAGAAACTATGTGCGCCCCCGTTATTTTGCCGTTTTTTACAATGAGTTTAATAAATCCGTCAGTAGCTTCATCGCACCATGATTTGCCAAGTGCGGTAATTGGTAGCATATATTTTTCAGAATTGTCATCCATGTCCTGTTCGCGCACACCAACCCAAGCTATTTCTGGTTCTCCGTATATGATTGAAGGAATTAAAGTTTTATCATAAGGAATTCCCATTGCTTCAAATTTTGCCTGAGAAATTGCATAATGTGCCAGTTGTACTTCTCCGCAAGCGTCTCCTAAAATACTTGCGTCATCGCAAGGCATACAAACGGGGCTTCTTCCTGTTGCGACAAGTATTAGCTCAGGTTCAAGCTCTATCCCGCTTTTTAGTGTAACTTTTTTATTTTCTGTTTTCTCAACTAAATCGTTCAGGTAAAATTTTATTTTTCTTTGTTTGAATATTCTCTCAATTCTTTTTGATACCTCTGTGTCTGCAAGTGGTATCAGATGTTCTGCCATTTCTACAATGCTAACCTCAACGTTAAAGTTAGAAAGAATTCTTGCCCACTCAATTCCGATTGCGCCTGAACCTATTATTAGAATGGATTTTGGGAGCTTTTCCAAAGCTAAAATGTCATCAGAGTTTAATATAAACTTTCCGTCAAACTCTAAACCCTTTACTTCTTTCGGCTTAGAACCGGTGGCAATGATTATTTTATTAATTTGGTATTCTTTGTTATTTGCTTCAATCGTATGCTTGTCTTTTATGCAGGCTTCTGCATATACGGTTTCTACTCCGGAGTTTTTTACTGCAAGCTCTAAAGATTTTCTTATTTTTTCAACTGTTGCATTCTTTTTTTCTACCACTTTAGAAAAATCTAGCTGCGGTAAACTCTCAATTGATGTGAATTCAGCTATTTTTTTTAGGCTTGCGTATTCTTCCGAATAATGTAAAAAAGCTTTTGTGGGGATGCAGCCTCTGTTTAAGCAGGTTCCTCCAAGCTTATCTTTTTCAAACAGTATAACACTATTCCCTTGTTTTGCCAGTAGCATGCCGGCTGTATATCCTGCCGGACCACCTCCTATAATCCCATAATCATACATGTTAAAAAATCCTCAAGTAAAAATCTGTTTCAAGTATAACACAAAACCTAAATTTTCATTTGGTTTGAACAATTAAGGTATTGATTAACATAGGGGTTATTTTTTCTTTCAATATATGATTTTTGAACTTGTGATGCTGTAGCATTTCTTACTATAGGCGTGAATATATTACATGCCAAAATACTTGCTCCGACAGTGGCTTTCGTGGTGAAGTTATTTTTGTATGCATAATAAGAATCAGCAGGGAATTTGTTATCACCCTTCAAGACTTCGTCCAAGTCAAAATCCATTTTGCCAATTTTGTCTTTATAAAGTGTCATGTTTTTATTCAAGTATTCTCTAACAGCTTTAGGTGCAAATTTTCCTGTTGAACAAAGCCTTGCAGCACTCTTTTTCGCAAACATAGTAATTCCAAAGAAAGCACCAATATTAACAACTGCATCCATAAATTCTTGTGGAATTAAGAAGCTCTTTTTCTCAGGAGAAATCTTAGGATTGACAACTACTGCAATAATCTGTGCAACAGACGAAAGAGCCCAGCCAATTGTACCTGTAATGACAAGCATTTTGGATGTGTCTTTCTTAAAGTTTTCATATATCCACTCCAGCGGTTTTTGGAAAAATCCAGCTCTACGCATTTTTCACCCCGCTTTCTTTCTCCCCGTTTTGTTTTGAAACAGCGTTCTTTTGCTTCTTTTCGTTATGATAAACATTAGATTTATCATTAAGAAGATTTGTGAAGAATATTGTAAGCGGTGCATCCAGCACGATATTAGTTACACTCATAGCAAGAAGTGCAATTAGCATAGCAAGAGTTGAACGATAATTCTTTAAAAATGCTTCGTTTTTACTTATTTCATTTAAAAATTTTATAGGCAGTAAAGTTTTGCTGTGTTTCGATGTACCTTTAAGGTTAGTCATGCTCTCTATTGCTTTATATATAGGTCCTCTTACGACAAACATTCCGACAAGAGTCCCTGCAACAATCTTTGAGATGGTTCTGTTTCTAGAAACGGTTCTCGTTTCCTCGTCTACTCTGTGGTTATAGTAATCTATTGCAGGTTGTGTAACAAGTGCTGTAGCGCCCATTATTCCCCTGTTCCACATAGGATTAGACATCCAGTCATTTTGTTTGTTCCTTACTTCGCGAAGACGTGCTGAATCTTTGGCAGTGTGCTCTCTGAACAAGTTAATGGTCATTTGACCTGCCTTGTCCTTTAAGCTTCTCCACCAATTTCCTTGCATGGATACATTATTATTGCTATTTACGGGCGTAATATTCATACAACACTTCTTCCGAATATATAAAACATCTGAACCTTCAGAATTGACTAAATATTTACAAATCTTTACAATTCTATGCGGTTTTTGTTATCTCTAAAGTGCGTTTGTAGATTTTGTTCTTGTTTAAATCAAATAATGTCGAAAGTATAGTTGAAATATCGCTATTTGAATAACCTTTTTTATTCAAATCCTTAATCATATAATCAAGCTTTGTTTCATCAGAATTTTTGTCCGCATAAACCATGCAAACGATTTCGCCTTTTATACCATCTTTAAAGTATTCTGATATATTAGAAATTTTATCCGTTACAACTTCTTCATATAATTTTGAAAGCTCTCGCCCAAGAGAGATTTCTATATCCCCTCTTGTCTGCTTTATTACTTTTATACTCTCTAGAATTCTATTGGGCGAATCATAAAAAACAAAATTTCTGTCAGCATATTTTTTTGAAATTTTTTTTATTTGTCCTTCTCCTCTTGGAATAAAACCAATAAAAGTAAATTCCTCGCCGCTTCTTGGAAGCATTGATACAAAAGTAGTTACGGCAGATGCCCCCGGAAGTGAAGTGTAGCTAAAACTATTTTCTTTTAAAGCTTCTATTATGACTCCTCCCGGATCACAAATTGTCGGAGTTCCGGCATCAGGTACAAGAGCTATCTTCTTTCCGTTTCTGATTTCGTTTAATATAAAGTTTACTCGCTCCTTTTCATTAAACTTGTGATAAGAAATACATTTTGTACTTATTCCGTGAAAATTCAAAAGATTTTGAGTAGTTCTTGTATCTTCGCAAGCAATCAAATCAACACTTTTAAGTACTTCAATTGCCCGAAGCGTAATATCTTTAATATTTCCTATAGGCGTCGGAACTATATAGAAGTCGAATTCCCTTGACATTGTTTATTCTCCCCAGTGAGTTTTATTAAGGAATGATTTTACGGCTTCATTCAAGTCCAACGGATCTTCAAGAACTTCTTTTTTGTTATCAGATTTAATACTTGGCGCAAAAAAGCTTTCGCGAATTTTATTGTATAAACTCAAGCCCACAAAAATTATTAATGATGAAACTAAAACACCGAGCATTGCAAGTATAAACTTTTTCGCAATTTTCTTTTTGCTTACAGGTTGTTTATATGTAGTGGCTATGCTATCCGAAGAAGGCTGCTCCTGAACAGCTGATTCTTGAGAAGTTTCCGCATCACTACCGGAGGTTTGCTGAACCTCATTAGAATTTTCTGCAACTGTTTCTATTGCATTATTTTTGTTAAGCTCTTGGTTCGGCTGCACGTCAGGTTCAATCGCCAGTGCAGGCAAAGATAGGATTCCAAGCATTAGTGTCAAAATAATTTTATTCTTCAACATCTTTTTTTATAACTCTTTTTGTTTTCTTTCCGGAATTTCTGTTCGGTCTTCTGGGACGTTTTTGTGCAGTTTTCGGTTCTTCTGTTTTATCTTGTTCATTAGAAGCTGTTGTTACAGCAGTTTCATTTGTTTCTGTTTTTAAGTCTTTTGAAGCCTTTTCAGAAATTACAGGTTCAATTTCAGAATCTGAATTTATAACTGTTTGAGCAATATTTTCATCTTTTTTAATTTCAGGCTCTTGGGTTTTCTTTCTTCCTCTGCCTCTTGTCTTTTTAGCCTTTTCCTCTTTAACTTCTTTTACAGCTTCAACTGCTGACAAAGAAGGATTTTCTGCTTGCTCGATTTTTGTTTCCTGTACTTCTGTTTGTTCTTTTATTTCCTCTTGAGGTTTATTTTCGTTCTTATTGAACTTGTTGTTTGAAAATTTCTTTCTGTCATTCATCGGAAGCTTTATTTTAGCAGCTTTTGCTCTGTATTCGCCCTCTGATGTCGCAGATGCAAATTTCAAATCTTCCATTATGTAGCCGTTACCTTGGCAATGCGGGCATCTCTTTGCAAAAATCTCGCTTATCGCTTGACCTTGTCTGTGTCTTGTCATTTCAACAAGACCTAAATCTGATAACTGACCGACTTGAGGTTTTGCCTTATCCGCTTCTACTGCAAGCTCAAGTTCCTCCATCATTGTCAATTTATCTATGCGATTTGTCATATCAATAAAGTCAATAATAATCATGCCGCCGATATTTCGTAGTCTCAACTGGCGAGCAATTTCGTGAACAGCTTCTATATTTGTCTTTAAGATTGTTTCATCCTGAGTTGCTGAATTCGTGAATTTACCGCTGTTTACGTCAATTACAGTAAGAGCTTCTGTTGTTTGAATGAACAAATAACCGCCTGATGGTAAGTTTACCTTCATTTGAAGCGCTGCCTTGATTTCTTTATGAATATCAAGTGCTACCAAAAGAGGCTCTGAACCTTTATAGAGTGTTACGTTTATATTTTTGTTCATGTGCCAGTTCTGTAATAAATTCTGCACTCTATTCATGGCAAACGCTGTATCTACAATAATTTCTTGAGTTTCTTCAGTACATGCCTCTCTTATTACCCTATATAGCAAGTCTTGGTCTCTGTATAAAAGACTTGGCGGCGTAAGGCTCTCAGCTGATGTTACAATATTGTTCCATTTTTCAAGAAGAATTTCCAAATCTTCTTGAATGTCAGCTTCTGTCTGTCCTTCAGCTTCGGTTCTTACAATAATTCCTACTCCTACCGGCTTAAGAAGGTTTACAAGTGATTTTAACCTTGCTCTTTCCTTGGAAGAAGTAATTTTTTTACTAACGTTTATCCCTGCTTCATTTGGCATTAATACTAAAAATCTACCGGGGAGTGAAATTTCGGTTGTTACGCGCGGACCTTTATGACCTACAGGCTCTTTTACAACTTGAACAACAAGCTTTTGTTTCGGTTTTAGCTTGTCTTGCAAATCACCTTTTCCGCTTACGTCCTGCGCGTGCAAAAATCCCATCTTATCTGAACCTACATTTACAAATGCTGCCTCTATTGAGGGAAGTATATTTTCGACTTGCGCTAGATAAACATCTCCCAGTATAATATCGCCTCTGTGTACATAAAATTCTGCTACTTTACCGTTTTCAATAACCGCAGCAATATTATCACGCTCGGCTATAACAATTTTATTTGCGTTCGCTTCTTTCATTTTCTTAAATCCTTTACTTAACTACATTTCGTTTAGTTTTTCGTCAAGGAACTTCTCTCTTGTAATCTCAAATATTTGCTCAGGATTTACAAGCTTCATCAAATCATCAGCACGAAGTGCCGGAATTTCGGAACCTTGACCTACTTTAAGGTATATAAACAGACTGTCGTTTTCGAACCTATAACTTCCGATAGATTTCTTAAAATCTGTTGTTTTTTCAAAACCTTTTTTGTTTTTCTTTGTGATTAGAATTTCAGACAAAGATAAAACTTTTTCTATATCATACTTGAATTGTTCGAAGTTGTAAAGAGCGGTTTTTGACCCCTCACCCCTAACCCCTCTCCCACAAGGGGCGAGGGGAACTGCTTTATATGGTGTAATTTTATATTCAGCCCACTGCGCTGCTATGTCTACTGCTGTTGTATATCTTTCAACAGACTTAACTTCTTTTATCTCTGCTCCATCCGGAAGTTTAGAGTTGATTAATTCTTTTAATTCATCTTCTCTAATATTGTCGTATATTTCAATATCAACAAGTTCTCCTTCACTTTCAGCAAAAAGCGGCAATGCTATCCCCATTGAAACCTTCATTGTAGGGTTAAATCCCAGCGTATAAACCATTTTGAGTCCTGTGCGTGCAAGAACTTTATGAAAAGTGTTTTGCCAATCCAGATGTGAAAAATATCTCAATAAGCCTTTTTTAGTTATTTTTAGCCTGTATCTGTAAACAGGAATATTTGGGTCGATGTTTGCTCTTGTCGGGTCAGTTGGCTTTATATCCAAAACATGCTGCGCTTTTTCAGACGCTTTAAATGGTTTGGCAAGAACCTTTTTTGTCTTAAGGTTTGGACATACTCCGCAATTTACACACCCTTGTTCGCAAGTCTTTTGAAGATTAAAATCACAACCTTGCATCATAGCTGTTTCATACTCTTTTTGAAGCCACTCTTTTGAAAGTCCGACATTAACAAAATCCCATGGCAATTCTTCTTCTAAATCAAATTCTTTTTGAGCAAGATTAGAAAGAGAAAATCCGCACTCATCTGCTGTTTCGCGCCAAACATCCTCTTTAAAATATTCACCCCAAGCATCCAGATAACAACCTTTTTTATAGAGAGCATAAATATAATCACAAAGAGTATCATCACCTCTTGTTAGAACCGCTTCTATTTGTGATACAAAGCTTTCGTGATAATTAATTTTTACACCTTTTATTCCTTTAGTTTTTTCTTTCAAATATTTAATGTGTTCAGAAACTATTTTTAAGTCGGTTTGCCCGCACCATTGGAGTGGTGTAAACGGTTTTGGAACAAAAATTGATACAGTACAAGTTAATTCAAGCCCGTGGTTAAGTTCCTTTTCTTTTTTTATAAGCTTCGATCTGTATTTGATTTTATTCAAAAGCTCTGCCATTTCTTCCATATCTTGCATTGTCTCAGTCGGAAGTCCTGCGATAAAATAGAATTTAATTTTATTCCAGCCGTTTTCATAAAGAGTTAAGGCGGCATTGACAATTTGGTCTTCTGAAATATTTTTCTTAACAACATTTCTTAGGCGTTGGCTGCCGGCTTCGGGTGCAAGTGTCATGCCGGCTTTTCTCACTGATTGCATAAGATTTGCAAGCTCTAAACTGAACCCGTCTATTCTTTGACTTGGCAGAGAAACGTTTATTTTGCGCTCATTAAAATCAACCGATAATTCTTTTATAACTTCCGATATGTTTTTATAATCATTTGATGAAAGCGATAGTAGAGAGTATTCATCATATCCGGTGTTATTAACCAAATCCTTAGTAATTTTTATAATATCTTCAGCTTCTCGTTCTCTGATAGGAAGTGTTACATGCCCAGGTTGGCAAAAACGGCACATCCTTCCGCAGCCTCGTCTGATTTCCACAATAGCTCTGTCGTGGACAGAACTTGAAAAAGGTATCGGATAAGAAGTTGAGGCGTTTTCCAAGTTCAAAGGTGAAATGCATTTATTTACAGTTTTTTTGCCTCCATTTATTCCCCAGCAGCCTTCAATTTTACAAAGTTCTTCTATTCTTTCCTGTCTTGGTTTGCCTTTTGTTCTTTCTAAGACTTCACAAACCTCAACCATCATTTCTTCCCCGTCACCGATACAAAAAACGTCTATAAAATCTGACATGGGTAGCGGATTGAAAGTACAAGGACCTCCTGCGAAAATAATCGGCTCATTTTCTCCTCTTTCGGAATTTTTTACCCCTACTCCTGATTTTTCAAGCATTTTTAAAACAGTAGGGTAAGAAAGCTCATACTGAAGCGAAAACCCAATTCCGTCAAAATCCTTTAGCGCATGCTTTGTTTCAACTCCATATAAATATTCCGGATTAAAATCAGGCTCAGGAGCGTAAGCTCTATCTGCAAGAAATCGCTGTACACTATTAACTCTGTCGTAAATGATTCTTACACCAAGATTACTGATGCCAATTTCATATTTATCGGGAAATACGAATGCAAACCTTACCGATGCCAAGTCCCAATCTTTGTTGTATGATAAAAACTCTCCACCGACGTACTGATAAGGTTTTGATGCTCTATATAAAGCCTCGTGCTGATTTCTGAAAAAGCAGTTCATATATAAATCCTACCATAAATTAAAAATAAATACCTTGTTGTAGTATTGCGCAAAAATTTTTATTATGATAAAATTTCACCATAAGGGGGTGCTTTATGTTAGTTTCTGCTGTGACAATGCAAAATGGTAACGGTTATTATATGAGTAACGCAAAACCAATAGTCAACAGTAAGAAAAATACAATAAAAGATACATCTTTCAATTCTTTATCCCCTTTTGTTTCAAGAAAAAGTTTAGCACAGGACAAAATGCCTGAAATGTTCGATAGTATTAATTCATGGCAATTATTTTGTCATGAAAGAATTTTAGGCGGGAAGCTTAACGTTATTGCTTAATTAGAGTATGACTTGCAGTTTGATTTTAGGTTTTTTTGACGGAGTACATTCTGCCCATAAGGCAGTTATTAACTCTGCCATCAACTTTAATAACTTAAAGACTATACTTATCACCTTCAAATCTTCTCCGTCAGAATATTTTACAGGTAAAGTTGAATATATAATGCCGAGAGTCGAGTCTATTTCCCGCATAAAATCACTTGGTGTAGATGAAGTTGTCGAGCTTGATTTTTCTGAGATTGCAAACATGCCTGCTGAAGAATATATCAAATATATTTGCAAAACATACAATCCGGCTTCGATTTCCACCGGTTTTAATCACACATTCGGCCTTAATAAAAAGGGAACTCCGGAACTTCTTGCTAAATATCAGGATGTGTATGGCTATAAGTACATTTGCATAGAACCTCAAAAAATTGACGGCGAAGTCGTGAGTTCTACTGTTATAAAAAAATATTTAAGATGCGGAAATATTGAAAATGCAAATAGACTTCTAGGGACAAACTTTTCAATAGAAGGATGTGTAAAAAAAGGTGCGCAGATAGGAAGAACTATAGGTTTTCCTACTGCAAATATCGATTACCCTAATAATATAGTTAAAATTCCTTTTGGTGTTTATAAGGTCATATGTGATGGGAAAGATGCAATTCTGAATTGGGGCATGCGGCCTACTGTACATAATATCATAGAACCCGTTGCGGAAATCCACATTTTAGAGTTTAACGAAGATTTGTATGGTAAAAACATTAAGATAGATATAATAAAAAAAATCAGAGACGAAAAAAAGTTTTCTGACTTGGCTGAATTAAAAATTCAAATAGAAAAGGATATAAAAACATGCTTAGAGTTGTGATTATAGGCTATGGCGCAATGTTTACAAATCTTATTGCAGGAACACTTGATGCAAACTGTGAAATAGTGGGCGTTTTTAGAAAAGAAATGGTCAAATATAATCCAATTATCAGATACTTGAAAGATGTTTTTTGCCCATCGCTTGATTATAGTTATATAAAAAGCTATAACCTTAATGAAATTCAAGCATCAGGAGTTAACACAAAAGAATTTAAAAAAGAATTGTTAAAACTCAACCCTGACATAGTTTTAGTCGGCTCATGGGGAGAAAAAATATCGAAAGAGATATACGATATCCCTAAAATTGCAACAATTAATGCTCATCCTTCACTTCTTCCAAAGTACAGAGGTCCAAATCCATATTATTGGGTAATAAAAAATCAAGAACAAACAAGTGGGGTATCGTTTCACCTTGTAGATGACGGATTTGATACAGGTGCAATTTTAGCGCAAGAGGAAGTAAAAATTTACCCATCTGACACAGGAAAAACTCTAAAAGAAAGAACTGTTTTAGCGGCAAGAGGAGTTGTGTGTGAACTTCTTAAGGATTTGAGTGAAGATATTATAATTCCTCTTACTCAAATTGAAGAAAAATCAAGCTATTATTCATATCCTAGTGATTTTGAACTTGATTTTACCAAAACTGCCGAAGAAAATTATGCGCTTATAAGAGCTGTTTATCCATGGTGTGAAGCATATTTTTACCATAAGGACAAGTGTATGGCAGTTTTGCCGCAAGGTTCAGAAGTCATGGAAAACAGTAGTAAATACACAAAAATCGGTACAATTACGAATATAAATTTGACAAATAAAACAATAGATGTTCTCTGTTCCGATAATAAAATAATCAGAATGCACGTTGAACATGAGAAAAAATACGATAGACCGTTTACGCGCAATTATATTAGACAAGAAATGCACGTTAGTGAAATACTATGAAACAGGAACATACTGTGTGCTATATGGATTAACTTTTCTTTGTCGATAAAGAAAATCCTATTGGTGTCCTTGATGCGTTATTTTTGTATTCTTGTTCCTTTATTTTTTTGCTCTGATTTTCCGGTTTTGCAATTATTTCTTCAAAATCACTGAGTTTTATATCTCTGAAGTTATAGAAATCTATCATTGCTTTTTCTCTTACTTCATTAACAAAATCTTCAAGTGCTCTTATATTGAAGTTTTCTGTTAAATTGC